>DASQVU010000274.1:0-8758 GCA_035640615.1 Pseudonocardiaceae bacterium | reverse complement strand
CACCCTGCCTGACGCCGACGGCAAGCCCGTCGCGCTTTCGGACTACCGCGGCCGGTCGGTGGTCGTGTACTTCTACCCGGCCGCCGCCACCCCCGGTTGCACCAAGCAGGCTTGCGACTTCCGGGACAACCTCACCGAACTGAACACCGCAGGGTTTGCGGTGCTGGGCATTTCGCCAGACCCGCCGAAGAAGCTGGCCAAGTTCCGCGATGCGGAGGGCCTGACCTTCCCGCTGCTGTCCGACGAGGACCGCTCGGTGCTCACCGCCTACGGCGCTTACGGCGAGAAGCAGCTGTACGGCAAGACGGTCAGCGGGGTGATCCGATCTACGTTCGTGATCGACCCACAAGGCTGCATCGACCGGGCACTGTACAACGTCCGCGCTACCGGCCACGTCGCCAAGCTGCGCAAAGACCTCGGAGTCTGAGTCGTACTCTGTGCCCACTCGGTGTTTTCGTCACCACTCGCCGGCGTAGCCCAACGGCAGAGGCACGGGCCTTAGGAGCCCGCCAGTGTGGGTTCGAATCCCACCGCCGGCACTAGCGTCCTGCGCTGCATCACCGCCCTGGCTAAAGGTCTTCTTTCGGGAGATCGGGGGGTGCGGTGTGCTGAGCATGTACCTCGCGCAACCCCCGGACGTCCTGCACTGCCCGCTGCCCATCGACCGCCTGGATTGCCATCACCGCGATGTACTCGTCGTCGGGCAACTCAAGGCGCGCCCACGGGGCACCATCAGGGAACGACACCCGCAGCACGAGATCCCACGGCACAACGCGGGTCGTCAGCACATTTCGTACTTCCACCCCATCGGCGAGGGCACGCACCCGCGGCCGGGCGAACAACAAAGCCGCGCCCCCGAGTAACAATCCCAGCAGCACCATGGCCACCTGGTCGGAGAACCGGAAGTAGACGCCAGTGGGCGTGCGTCGCAACAACACGGCGACGACGGTGAACACCACAACCAGCACCACAGCAGCGGCCACTGCAACGTGACGGGCCTTGCGTGGCCGGGCTTCGAAGAACACGCCAGCGGTTTTCACGCCGCCCCGCCCGGGCACGAGCGACCGACACAGCGCGCATGGCGGCACGACACGCCGGGGAGGGGGGAGGTCATGATGTGCTCCGCGGGACCCGACGTAGGTCGCGCAGGACGAGAGCGGTCTGTAGAGCCGCGACGCAGGCCTGAAATCCCTTGTCCTCGGCAGAGCGGGGCAGCCCGCAGCGGTCCAGGGCCTGCTCCTCGGTATCGCAAGTGAGCACACCGTTGCCCACTGCGACCCCCGCGTCCAGCGCGACCCTGGTCAGGCCCACGGTGACCGCATCGCAGACATAGTCGAAATGCGGAGTGCCGCCGCGGATTACCACGCCGAGGGCCACCACAGCATCGTGGGACCGGGCCAGTTCCTGGCACACCACCGGCAGCTCGACAGCGCCGGGCACGCGCACCACCGTCGGTTGCGCAATCCCGGCTTGGCTCGCGGCAGCACACGCCCGATCCAGCAATGCCGTGGTGATGCGCTCGTGCCAGCGGGTTGCGGCAATGCCCAACCGCAGGTCCGCGCAGCGCGGCACCTCGAGCGCAGGCTGGCCCCTGCCGCTCACGGCTGCACTCGCTCCAGACCATCGAGATCGTGGCCCATCCGGTCACGCTTGGTGCGCAGGTACCGCAGATTCTCCGGGTTCGGCCGGATGGGCAGCGGGACCCTGCCGGTGATGGTCAAGCCGTAACCCTCCAGGCCGGCCCGCTTGGCCGGGTTGTTGGTCAGCAACCGCATCGACCGCACCCCGAGATCCACCAGGATTTGCGCCCCGGTGCCGTAGTCACGGGCGTCGGCCGGCATGCCCAGCGCCAGGTTGGCGTCGACGGTGTCGGCACCGGCGTCCTGCAGCTGGTATGCCTGCAGCTTGTGCATCAACCCGATACCGCGACCTTCGTGACCACGCACGTAAAGCACGACTCCGCGGCCCTCCGCGGCGACGGCGGCCAGAGCCGCGTCCAGCTGGGGGCCGCAGTCACAGCGCAGTGAACCGAACACGTCGCCGGTGAGGCATTCCGAGTGCACCCGGACCAGCACGTCGGTGCCGTCCCCGATTTCCCCTGCGACCAGGGCGATGTGCTCAACCCCGTCGAGCAGTGAGTCGAACCCGATCGCCCGGAACTCCCCGTGCATGGTCGGTATGCGGGCCTCCGCGACTCGCTCTACCTGCTTTTCGAACCGCCGCCGGTAGGCGATGAGATCAGCGATCGTGATCAGCCTCAAGTTGTGCTCGGCGGCGAAGACTTCCAGCTCGTCGCGACGGGCCATCTCGCCGTCGTCCTTGGCGGAGACGATCTCGCACAGCACACCCGCCGGTGGCAGCCCAGCCATCCGGGCCAAGTCCACCCCGGCTTCGGTGTGCCCGGGACGGCGTAGCACCCCGCCGTCCTTGGCCCGCAGCGGCACGACGTGCCCGGGGCGCACGAAGTCAACCGATTTGGCGTCCGGATCGGCCAGCAGCCGGATGGTGCGCGCCCGGTCCGCCGCCGAAATCCCGGTGGTCACGCCTTCGCGGGCGTCCACGGTCACGGTGTAGGCGGTGCCCCGCTTGTCCTGGTTGGTGTGATACATCGGGGGCAGGTCCAGCCGGTCGCAGTCCTCGCCGGTCAGGGCGACACAGATGTATCCGGAGGTGTACCGGACAGTGAACGCCAGCAACTCGGGAGTGGCCCGGGCCGCGGCAAAGATCAAATCTCCCTCGTTCTCCCGGTCCTGATCATCTACCACGATCACCGGGCGCCCAGCCGCCACGTCGGCGATCGCGCGATCGATGCCGGCAAAGGCGCTTTCGGTCATCGCGTCCTCCTCCCCCGCATCATCCCCCCAGCCCGCCGGTACCGGGTGCAAATGTGGCCAGGCCAACCGCTTCAGGTATCCGCCTGGTGGTACCGAGCCTATGCGCCTGCCACAGCGGGCGTGCCAAAACCCAGGAGGCTGCTACTCGGCGCGCGCCGCGCAGCGTGCGTTCTGGTGAGGTTAAGCACTACCTGCACCGGCCCCTTTCACCTGCCAACCGTGCGGTCCGGCCATGACCGAGATGCCGAGCGGGGTGTGATCGCCGGCGTGCACTCCCGCGACGTCGCAGGTGAGCACCGGAATGAGTGGCAAGAAAGCAGAGAGAAACCGCAGATAAAGCGCCCGCCGGAAGAATCTGGGTCATCGACGGTCTCGACGTGATCGCTGCTCAAGGGGCCCGTACCTGCGAGGACGCAGCCGATAGACGGTCGGCCTCGAATGGTCCTCGCTCGGCAGGCGCCTGCCGCCAACAATCTCCTTGCTCAGACAACAACCCCAACCGGACAAATTCTGCTATTCGTAACACCTTTGCACGGACGCCCACCCGGGCAGGTCTGCCCGGCCTGCGCAGCACTGAGGAGGGGCGAGTGAAGCAGCAGCCGGTACAGCCCGACCCCACCGGGCACGGGACCCTTGCCAGATTCCACGACGGATGCGCCTGCGGCTGGTGCCGTTCGCACGCACGTGAGTGTGGGTGCCTCTGCCCGATGTGCCTGGAGATCCGAGCGGGGTCGCCCTATGTCGAGCCTCTGCGGGACTGGCCGGAAGTGCCGCCACCACGATCCTGAAACGGGCACCCGGCCATGCGTTTAAACCGAGCGCAGCGGTAGCCGCGGCAGCGGGCGGCTGCGCAGCACGACGGTAGTCCCGCCGGAGGAATGATCGACGATAACCTCGTCGGTGCAGGCGCGCATGATCGTTAGGCCGTGGCCGCGACTGTAACAGCGCGCGCCGGGCGGCATCCACTGACCGTGGTCACGGATCGTGAACTCGACGCGGCGGGCACCGTCGGAGTTGGTGGTGACGTGTCCGCGCACTTCGATGGTGCTCGACGGCGCGGCCATGGCGGAGCGGGTGGGGATGTCATTGACGGGGAGGCCGTATCCGTGCTCGACGCTGTTGCTGACCGCTTCACTGATCGCGAGAACCAGATCGTCCAGGTGGGCCGGAGACCAGCGGTGCGCGGTCAGCCACTGCCGGACCCGGTCCCGCGCGATCGAGGGAGCGACCCACTCGGCAGCCAGGACTGCCACCATCGTGGCGGCCGGTGGCGCGGTGGGCGTGTGCGCCTGCGCAGCGTCGGCCCGCCGGGGACGGTTGGCCTGATCTTGATCAGAAGAAGGTGGGGACACGAGGTATGGTTCCAGCCTTGGGCTACAGGGGCAGCTCGCCGCCGGCGAGCGCATGATCAACACTGTGGTAAAGCGCGAGGATCTGGTCCAGCCCGATGATCTCGATCGGGCGGATCACCGGGCGAGCCCCATCGACCACAATCCGCAGCGGCAGCAAGCCACGATGGTGCACCGCTTCGTCGGCGCTCTCCAGCAGGACTCGCAAGCCTGGCGAACCGAGCAGCGTCACCCGGGTGAGATCCACCACCAGCACGCGGCCGGCGAGCCGGTCGAACGCCTCCGCGATTGCCGCGCGCAGCCGGGATGCGGTCAGTCCGTCGACCTCGCCGCGGACCGTGAGGATGATCGCGTCATCTTGATCGGCTGACCACACTGTCATCAGCTGCTCACGATCGGGCCGCTCGTCGACGTACTCTCCCCCGTCCGGTGTGCGCTCACCACTGGCAGGCTTCACATCAGCGCACAGTACCGGCAACGATCCCGGCGCCGAGACCTAGCTGGCTCACTACCTTTACAGCTGGCTCGATCCGGCGTCAGGAAAACCCGACAAACCGGTCAACCAGCACCGCACGCACAGGAGAATCACAGGTTGTGAGCGGGTCCGACCATCGATGGTATGTGCAGTCCTTGGCCGACGGGGGTACGCACAAGGGGGTCTACATCCCCACCAGGAGCTCCGTGCGCGCCCTCTGCGGCGCCGAGTTCGCGCCGCTACCGGTGGGAATGCCACCCAGGCTGGGTCCGCTGTCCGGGGCACCGCCCGACGTCAACCAGATCTGTCCCCAGTGCCGCAAGCTAGCGCGATGAACTGGCGTTTGCCAGCACACGTCATCGCTGGTCAGCACGAAGATAGCTCGAGATCATGCGGTCAACATATTTGGCGATGATGTCGACCTCGAGGTTCACCAGTTCGCCGGGGCGGCGCAGGCCGAGCGTGGTCAGCTGCTGGGTGGTCGGGATGAGCCCGACGGAGAACTCGTCGCTGCACACCTCGATGACAGTCAGCGATACGCCATCGACGGCGATGGAACCCTTTTCCACGACGTAGCGAGCCAGTGCCGTGGGCATCCGGATCCGGATCAGCTCCCAGGGTGCGCCGTCCTGCGGTGCGGTGCGGGACAGCACTGTTCCGGTGCCATCGACGTGACCCTGCACTAGGTGACCGCCGAGCCGGTCGCCCAGCTTCGCCGCTCGTTCCAGATTGATCCGATCACCGGGCCGTGCCGTACCGAGGCTGGAGCGGCGCAGCGTCTCGCCGATCACATCGGCGGTGAACGCACCGTCCTGGACGTTGACCACGGTCAGGCACACACCGTTGACCGAGATCGAGTCACCGGCCCGGGCGTCGCAGCTGGCCAGCGGGGCACTTACGGTGAATTGCGCCGCGTCCGGCCGCTCGTGGCGACTGAGCAGCTCCCCGAGTTCTTCGACGATGCCGGTGAACAAGGCTGCGCCCTCCGGGTGGTCCGCCTCACCAACGGCCGCGCGCCCGGACCTGTGCCCGGAGTGCTTCCATAGCCCGCGCCGGGTCATCACTCCCGTAGACCGCGGAACCGGCGACAAAACAGTCCACCCCCGCCTCCGCGGCAGCCTCGATGGTCTCGTCGTTGATCCCCCCGTCGATCTCGATCAGCACGGTGAGATGTCCGGTGTCCACCAGCCGCCGGGCAGTGCGGACCTTGTCCAGCACCTCAGGGATGAACGACTGGCCGCCGAATCCGGGCTCCACGCTCATCACCAGGAGCGTGTCGTAGTGCCGCAACACCTCCACCCAAGGCTCCAGCGGGGTCTTGGGCTTGATCGACAGGCCCGCCTTCGCCCCGGCCGCGCGCAGATCCTTGGCCAGCTTCACCGGGTCCTGCGCGGCCTCGGCATGCACCGTGACGTTGTACGAGCCGGCTTCGGCGTACCCGATCGCCCACCGATCCGGGTTCTCGATCATGAGGTGGCAGTCCAGCGGGATGTCGGTGTACTTCATCAGGCTTTTCACCACGGGAAGTCCCAGGGTGAGGTTGGGCACGAAATGCCCGTCCATCACGTCGACGTGTAACCAATCGGCCCCCGGTACCGCATTGGCCTCGTCGGCAAGCCGGGCGAAGTCAGCAGCGAGCAGTGACGGCGCGATCATCGGCTGGTGTGCCACAGGTGCACGATATCGTGCTCGTCAGTGGCAAACGCTCTTACAGCGCGTTTACCACTCACGAGCAGCGAAGCTGCAACCCCTCCCCGGCGACGCTGACCCGCACTTGCTGCCCGTCTCGCAAATCGCCGGCCACGAGCAGGCGGGACAGCTTCCGGTCGAGTTCACGGCTGATGACCCGGCGCAGCGGCCGAGCTCCGAACTCGGGCTGGTAGCCGCGCGCGGCCAACCAGTCGAACGCACTGTCATCCAAGTGCAGCGTGATGTTCCGGGCCGCCAGGCGCTGCCGAGTCTGCTCCACCAGCAGCTCGGTGATCGTGCGCAACTGCGCCGGATCGAGGCCCCGGAACAGGACGATCTCATCGATCCGGTTGAGGAATTCTGGTCTGAAGTGCCGGCGAACGGTGGCCATCAGCGGTTCGCGAAGCTCCTCGACCGGCCGCCGGGCGCTGGCCGCGGCCAGTAACGCCTCCGCCCCGAGATTGCTGGTCATGATGATCACCGCGTTGGTGAAGTTAGCCGTCCGGCCTCGAGAATCGGTGAGCTGACCCGCATCGAAGACCTGAAGCAGGATGTTCGAGACGTCGGCATGCGCCTTCTCGATCTCATCGAGCAGGACCACGGCATAGGGAGTGCGGCGGATTGCATCGGTGAGCTGCCCGCCTTCCTCATGGCCGGCGTAACCGGGTGGGGCGCCGACGAGGCGAGACACGGTGTGCCTGTCCTGGAATTCGCTCATGTCGATGCGGATGAGTTGCTGCTCGGAGCCGAACAGAGTCTCCGCCAGCGCGCGAGCCAACTCGGTCTTGCCCACGCCGGTTGGTCCGAGGAACAGGAACGAGCCAACCGGTCGGCCAGGGTGCTTCAGCCCGGCTCGACTGGCCCGGATGGCATCCGCAACGGCCTCCACCGCCTCGTCCTGCCCGATGATCCGCCGTCGCAGCTGCTCTTCAAGGTGCAGTAGCCGACGCCGCTCCACCTCGGTGAGCTGGGCAACCGGGATGCCGGTCGTGCGAGCGACGATATCGGCGACATCATCGGCGCTGACCTCTGGCGGCCGCGTCGAGCCGGCGCGCGCGGTCTCCAGCGCGACGATCGCCAAGTCGAGCTCCTGGGTCAGCGCCTCGGCGCGTTCGTAGTCCTCGGCGTCCACGGCAACGTCCTTGGCGCGGGTTAGCTGCTCGACGCGCTGCTGCAAGGCTCTGATGTCCTCGTTCGGCGCTGTCCCGCGCAGCCGCACCCGCGCGCTGGCCCGGTCGATCAGGTCGATGGCCTTATCCGGCAGGAAACGGCCGGTGAGATAGCGATCGGACAAGCGGGCGGCGGCGTCGGTAGCCTCGTCGGTGATGCGCACCCGGTGGTGCAGCTCGTAGCGCTTGCGCACGCCACGCAGGATGGCGATGGTGTCCGCAACGCTCGGCTCAGCGACCAGGATCGGCTGGAACCGCCGTTCCAGCGCTGGGTCCCGCTCGATGTGCCGGCGGTACTCGTCGACTGTGGTGGCCCCGATCAGCTGCAGGTCACCTCGGGCCAGCGCGGGCTTGAGCATGCTGCTGGCATCCATCGCACCGCCCTCGGCTCCTGCGCCGGCACCGATCACCGTGTGCAGCTCATCGAGAAACAGCACCACCATCCGGGCCGCGGCGGTCACCTCATCAATCACCGCCGTGAGCCGCTCCTCGAACTCCCCGCGGTATTTGGTGCCGGCCACCATCCCGGCCAGATCAAGCGCAATGACCCGCCGGTCGCGCAGCGGGTCCGGGACCGCCCCCTCGGCGATGCGCTGAGCGAGGCCGTCGACGATCGCGGTCTTGCCCACTCCCGGATCGCCGATCAGCACGGGGTTGTTCTTCGTCCGCCGCGACAGCACCTCCAGCAGCTGCTCGATCTCGTTCTCGCGGCCGATGACCGGATCGAGGCGGCCGGCGCGGGCCGCGGCGGTGAGGTCCCGGCCGTAGCGATCCAGTCGCCGCGTCGACGTACCGGGCCGGGTCATACCACCCAGGGACTGCTCAAGCCCGCCGACTAGCCGGCTCACGAGATCCTCAAGCGGATTGAACCCGGAACCGAACGGACCGTCGGGCATACCGCGCCTCCTAGCATCTGCACCGTCGATAATGCCCCCGAGGCGCTCCTCGCGCTCAACGGACAATCCCACCGGTGCTGCGCAGAGGCAGTGCCCGCTTCACGGCGACTACCTGGCGGGGATGGCGAGCGGCAGGCGGCCGCCCGACCTCGTCATTTACCGGATGAGAAGGTTCATGACTCGTCACTCACGACCCGGCCGTCGCGCAACCGCACGATCCGCTTGGCGAACTCGGCGACCTCCTCTTCGTGAGTGATGATCACCACGGTGCGGCCGGCGTCGTTGAGCCCACCGAGCAGTTTCAGGATTTCCCGGGTGGAGGCGGAGTCGAGGTTGCCGGTGGGTT
>DASQVU010000273.1:0-6995 GCA_035640615.1 Pseudonocardiaceae bacterium | reverse complement strand
GTCCGAAATATCACTGTGCGGTCTCCGCTGGCCGCTTTGTGGGAGCTAGCTGTTGACCACTACTGCTTACTTACGCGGGTGGATGCCAGGATGGTCAGGTGTCGAGCGTGGTCTGGATCTCTATCGCCGTTGTGGTGGCGTTGCTGGTCGCGCTGGCCGTGGGTCTGTTGCTAGCTCGCCGCCGGCGAATCAGCATTGTCGAGAAGCCTGACCAGCAGGTGGAGGCGCCGCCGCCAGCACCTAAGCGGTACCAAGCGGGTGGCTCCATCAGCTTTTCCTCCGGAGGAGGGGGACCACCAGCGCAGGCACCAGCGCCGCCTAAGCCACCGGCTTCTCCGGCAAAACCCCCTGCTGCCCCAGCCAAGGGCCCGGCGCCGGTGCGGCCAGAGGGGCCCGCGCCGGCCCCGCCGAAGCGGCCAGCGGAGACCGCACAGTGATATTTCGGACGCCGCGGCACACCAGGTCCCGACGCTAGAAGGGTGGGAAATCATCGCCGGCGTGCGGCGCTCGTGATGGTGCAGGCTCCGATGCAGGCCTGGGCGGTGGATGCGATCAGATCTCGGCGAATATGGTCGATCGGTCGGCTGCCACCAGCGCGTTTGGCGGCTTTGGCCAGCGTGTCGATACGCCCGCAGGCAGCAGCGACTCGGTCAACGGGCAAGTTTTACCCAGACACGTTTGCCGATCTGTCAGGATTGCGGTGACCGACCACCTTGCGCTCGGCCAGAGCTTGCTCGTACCGGCGCTGCGCCCAGTCGGGTCGATGGCGATGGCCAACTTCTTGTCGCCCAGCGCACGGGCCTGCTCCGGCTATAGCTGAGTGGTCCAGTCCGAGAAGACCCGAGCGCGGGCTCATCCAGCACCCCGGCAGCCATCGCGGCATGCACCGCAGGCAGCCGCGTGAGCAGGTAGTACGCCAGCCAGAACTGGGCATCGGCGGCACGCCTGGTGAGCATGAGCGCAGCGCGGATCTCATCGGCCGAGGAATTCGTCCGGCATCGCCATGCGGGGCGATCCGCCAGCGTGGCCGACACCGCACAATCCGACCTCGACCATGGTGGCCATTAACCGGGCCCGCTCGTGATTGACCTGGCGAGATTGCGCCTTGAGCCCTCCACACAGTCATAACCCGACAATGCAGAAAGCTCGTTCCCAGCTAGCATCTGCGCCAACTCCGGGCCTCCTGTCACTTCTGCCAGGCCCTCGGGAATCGGCTGCCGATCCGTCATGAACAACACGCTACAATGCGACACTGACCGTCTGAGGACTTCGGCGCCTCTCGGTGGCACCCGGATTAAAGGCCAAATCACCGCGTTCTGCATCCAGAACGCGAGAAAAGGATGGCTTTGTTGCACCGTGGCCGGTCTGCTGGGCGGCGATCACCTGCTCCATGGCTACGACGTCGTCCACACGTGGGGGTCGGCCCTTCAGAGGGAGCCATCGACGGGGAGCTCTCAGGTGCCCCTGTCACCTGCTACTGGGTAATCTGGGCAATCAGCAGATCGATGAATTCTTCGGCCGCGCGGGAATCGAATTGTTCGTGACGGTAACGGGCCACCAGCGAGAGCCGTTTCTCACACGTGGCGACGCCGATGGAAACACTGCAGGTGGGGTCGCACGGTGGGGAGAACCATAGCTCTGCGGCGGGCTCCGAGCCGAACGTCGGCGCAGCGGGCAGGCGACCCAAGTTGGACAGCATTGCGGTGTCAACGAACCGATCACCGGTCAGGTGAATCAATCGTGGTACTGCGCGCTTGACCATCAACGGCGCGTTCTTCATGACGTCGAGAAGGTCGTACAACCCGTATGCACGATCATTGCGGTGCATCTCGTAGGTCTGCCCGGCCACCGCGGTGGTTGCAGACACCAGGTCTGCCCGATCCTTCGGCTCGGTGGAGACGCTGACCATCAACGTGAGGTTGCTGACGACCTCCCACTTGCGGTCAGCGGGGCGAACATTGATCGGCATCATCACCCCGATCCGATCCGTGGCCGTATGGTGCTGGGCATTCCACACCTGCACGGTGCAGTGCAAGGCGGCGACGAGGACATCGTTAATCGTGGTGTTCGGGGGGCGCTGCACGAGCCCAGGCGTTGCCTCGCCGATATCGAAGGAACGGAAGACGAATCCGAAACCATCCCGTTGCCCGCCGCCGACCGCGGCGATCCGGCTCGGTGGGTCAAGCGCCTCGTGCAATCGTCGCAGCAGTTCCAGTTCCCGCGCCCACTTCTCACTGCGCGTCTTAGGAGCCAGGAACGAGCCCAAGTCCCGAGCCTCGGCAAGCGGGAGTGGATCCGGGGGGTCGGGCTCACCCCGGTACGCCCGGGCGATGGTCTGTAGCAACCGGACCGCACCGACTCCGTCGGCGACCAGGTGGCTGATCGACAGCAGGACCAGATCGCCGCGGGGCCGCCGGGCCAGCGCTAGGCGAAACCCCGGGCTGGTGCCAAGCGGGATAGGCGGGGTGTAGAGCTCGGTGCGCAGCGCCTCCAGCGCGCCGGCGTCCGGGCAGTCCACCACCTGCAACGGATCATGATCCGGCTCCGCGGTGATGTTCCACTGGTAGGAACTCTCGCCGTTTTCTGCCGGTGCTAGCCGAGCCCGGGCCATCGGGTGACGCTGGCAACACAACCGCACCGCTTGCCGGAACCGGCCAGCGTCCAAGCAGGCATTCGCGCCCACCTCGAACTGGACGTTCCACACCGCGCGGGTCTCCTGCAAGAACAACAGCGCTTCGTCCAGCATGGTCAACGGTAGTGACAAGCAGCCCCCTCATGGCTAGTGAGCGATTGGCGTGTTATGCGGCTCCAGCCGAGTCCACGGAGCCACGCAACCGCTGCGAGATCACCGTGGTAACGCCGTCACCACGCATGCTTACCCCGTACAGCGCGTCGGCAACCTCCATGGTCGCCTTCTGGTGCGTGATCACGATGAGCTGCGAGCGGTCCCGGAGCAGCTCGAAAAGCGCGATCAGGCGGTTGAGGTTGGTGTCGTCCAGCGCCGCCTCCACCTCATCGAGCACGTAGAACGGTGACGGACGAGCCCGGAAGATCGCCACCAGCATGGCCACCGCGGTGAGCGCTTTCTCACCGCCGGACAGCAGTGAGAGCCGTTTGACCTTCTTGCCGGGAGGGCGCGCTTCAACCTCGATACCGGTGGTGAGCATGTCGTCGGGCTCGGTGAGCAGCAACCGCCCTTCCCCACCGGGGAACAGTGCCGCGAACACGGTCTCGAACTCGCGCGCCACGTCGTGAAACGCCTCGGTGAAGACTTCGAGGATCTTGTCGTCGACTTCGGCGATGACGGTGAGCAGATCGCGGCGGGTGGATTTGAGGTCCTCCAGCTGGGTGGACAGGAACCGGTACCGCTCCTCCAGCGCAGCGAACTCTTCCAACGCCAGCGGGTTGACCTTGCCGAGGAGAGCCAGGTCTCGCTCGGCGCGTTGAGCACGGCGGCTTTGCGTATCCCGGTCGTAGCGGGCCGGCTGGGGGCTGCTGACCGGCTCGCCACGCTGGAGTGCCAGCTCGTATTCAGCTACCTCAGCGGCTGATGGGGGCACCGGCACATCGGGCCCGTACTCGGTGACGAGGTCATCCAGACCGATACCGAAGTCATCGGAGATCTTGGTCTCGAGCTGCTCGATACGAAGCCGCTGCGCAGCACGCACCAGTTCATCCCGGTGCACCGTGTCGGTGAGCTTGTCCAGCTCACCGGTGAGCTCGTGGACTAAAGAGCGGACCTGCGCCAAGCCGTCTTCTTGCTGTGCCCGCTCCAGGCTTACGGCATCCCGCTCGGCCACGGCCCGGTGCAGCGATTTCTCGATGCGAGCCAACGCCAGCTCGCCGGCCCGCACGACTTCCTCGGCCACCGCGGCGCCGCGCTGGCGGGCCGCAGCGACGGCTGCGGCCCGTTGCCGGGCCACCCGTTCGGCCTGGGCCTTGCGACGCAAGCCCTCCGCCCGGCCGGCCACCGCCTGGGCGCGTTCCTCTGCGGTGCGCAGCGCCAGCCGTGCCTCGACCTCCTCGCTGCGCGCGGTGGCCAGCGCCGCAACCGCCTCGTCGCGTTCGGAAGTATCCAGTTCGGCGTCTGCAGGCTCGTCCTGAGCCAGCCGCAACCGCTCTTCCAGCTCGGCCAGGCTGGTCAGCGCGCCCGCCCGGCGCTGCTCCATCTCGTCACGCTGCCGGCGCAACCGCTCCGCCTCGCCGGACGCCGAGCGGGCCGCCTGGCCGAGCCGGGCCAGCTGTTCAGCAACCGCGGACAGCTGGGCGTCGGACTCGTGCAGCGCGGCCAACGTGTTGTTGACGTCCTCGGCGCGGGCGGCCTCCTCGGCGGCGGCACCCTCCAGCTCAGCGGTCAGCTGTTCGATGTGCAGTTCGCACTCGGCCAGCCGAGCCTGCCCGTCGTCGATGGCGGCCTGCACTTCGATGACGCTCTGGCTGCGTCCTGACCCCCCGTGGGCCCACTCGCCGCCCAGCACGTCGCCGTCGATGGTCACCGCGCGGACGGTAGGCAGCGCGGCCAGCAGCGCGCGGGCCGCAGCCAGGTCACCGACCACGGCGGTGCGATCCAGTAGCCGGTGCAGTACCGGACGCAGCTGCTCCGGCGCGTGCACCAGATCCACTGCCCACCGCGCGCCTGGCGGTAGCTCCGGCCAGGTTGACCGGTCCATCGTGGCTCCGGCACAGGCAGCACCGCCGATAAGCAAGCCAGCACGTCCGGCACCCTGCTCGCGCAGCAGGGACAGCGCTGCAACGGCAACATCGAGGTCAGCCACCGCCAGCCCATCGGCGGCGGAACCAAGGGCGGCCGCGACCGCGGCTTCCGCGCCGGCATCGACGGTGAGCAACGTGGCGACCGTTCCGGTCACCCCGGGCAGATCGGCGGTCAGCAGCGCCTGCGTGCCGTCCTTTCGTACCAGACCCAGTGACAGGGCCTCCACCCTGGCTCGCCAGGAGGCCCGCTGCTGCTCAGCCTCGCGCTGTGCCGCGGTGAGCTCGGCGCTGCGCTGGGCCGCGGTGGCATGCGCGCTCACCGCCGCCTCATGCCGATCGTTGAGGCCGACTTCGCCGGCGTGCAGGCCGTCGAGCGTCTGCTGCAGCTCCTCGAATTCCTGCTGGGCCACCTCAGCGCGCTCCCAGGCGTCGGCCAGCGCGCTGGACAGCCGGTCTATTTCCTCCGCGGTGGCACCTGTGGTGGACCGTAGCGCCTCGACCTGCCCAGCGAGCCGAGCCAGTCCCTCGCGGCGGTCCGCAATGGCGCGGACCGCGGCCAGATGCGCCCGCTCAGCGTCCGCGACAGCCTGCTCCAGCTCAACTCGACGATCCAGCGCGGCCGACAGCACTTCCCGGGCCTGCTCTACGACGGCGTGCAGCTCGGTCTCGTTCACCTGCGCCGCCGCAGCCTCGCGGTCCAGCTCGTCGGGATCACGCCCGGGGCGATGCGTTTCGGTCGGAGCGGACAGGTGCCGGGCTCGCTGCGCAGCCAGCTGCACCGTGCCGCGCAGCCGCTCGGCCAGCGCGGAAAGCTGGTACCAGGTGTCCTGCGCCGCTGCCAGCCGTGGCGCCGAGGCGGCGAGCTGCTGTTCTAGGGCGGCTTGCTCGGCGCGGGCCGCGTCCAGCGCGCTGTCCACCTCGTCGCGGCGCGCCCTGGCGGCGGCCTCGTCGGCCTCATCCTTGGCCACCGCTGCGCGTAGCGTGACCAGGTCATCGGCGTACAGCCGCAGCCGGGCATCGCGCAGATCGGCCTGGACTGCTTGGGCCCGCCGGGCGATCTCAGCTTGCTTGCCCAGTGGTTTGAGCTGGCGGCGCAGCTCGGCGGTGAGGTCGGCCAACCGGGTCAGGTTGGCCTGCATCGCGTCCAGCTTGCGCAGCGCCTTCTCCTTGCGCTTGCGGTGCTTGAGGACACCCGCGGCTTCCTCAATGAACGCCCGGCGCTCCTCCGGCTTGGACTGCAGGATCGAGTCGAGCTTGCCCTGCCCGACGATGACGTGCATCTCGCGACCGATGCCCGAGTCGGACAGCAACTCCTGGACGTCCAGCAGCCGGCAGCTATTGCCGTTGATCTCGTACTCGCTGGCACCGTCGCGGAACATCCGCCTGGTGACCGATACCTCGGTGTAGTCGATGGGCAGCGCGCCGTCGCTGTTGTCGATGGTCAAGGTGACCTCAGCCCGGCCGAGTGGGGGACGGTCGGCGGTGCCGGCGAAGATGACGTCTTCCATCTTGCCGCCGCGTAGCGCCTTCGCGCCCTGCTCGCCCATCACCCAGGACAGCGCATCCACCACGTTGGACTTACCGGATCCGTTGGGGCCCACCACGCAAGTAATGCCGGGTTCGAAGCGCAACGTCGTGGCGGAAGCGAAAGACTTGAAGCCCTTCAGCGTCAAGCTCTTCAAGTGCACAGTGCGCCGGGCCCTCTCTCTACTCCGCTACTGCATGTCCGAGCAGAGTACCGGTGGGCCAGCTCGGAAAACGGCCCGCTCAGCGCTCGACGAAGCCGGAGACGCCGCGAACGTTGTCGAACCGCTCAGTCACCTGCTTCACGTGCCCGGGCGCCGAGTCGGACCTGAGCACGGCAAGCAGGCGCTCGCATGCTTCCCGCGACCCCTCGGCAACCACTTCGACTCGCCCGTCGGGCAGGTTCGCGGCATGGCCGGCCAGTCCGAGCATGAGCGCTTGAGAACGAGTCCACCAGCGGAATCCCACGCCCTGGACACGACCATGCACCCAGGCAGTCATTCGCACCGAGTCCCCCTTGGTCACAGCCCAATAATGCACCTGGCGCGGCGGCGAGATGCACTTACGGATGGGGGTGGCGGGGGCGGGGTTGGCAGCGGGGGCAGGTGTAGGAGGAGCGGTTCATGAAGGGCTCTCGGTGGATCGGCGTGCCACAGCGCGGGCAGGGATGGCCGGCTTGGCCGTAGGCGGCCAGCGAGCGATCGAAGTAGCCGGACGCACCGTTGATGTTCACGTAGAGCGCGTCAAAGGATGTGCCG
>DASQVU010000272.1:0-2186 GCA_035640615.1 Pseudonocardiaceae bacterium | reverse complement strand
CGCAGATGTTGATGCAGTGTCCGAACACACCGCGCAAGGTCGCGCTCCTCGTTGTAGACCGGGACAACCACGTCCAGCACAGGTCCACCGCGCCCCGTTACCGGCGACCCGATCGACTCCTTGACATCAACGCTCATGTCCCCCGAGGATCAGCGCTCGCCCTGGCTATGCCCTGGACAATTCCTAAGCCCCAGCTGGGAATCACCGAAAGGTATCCCCAGATGTTCACACACTGGAAATGGGCCGCTTCGGTCCAGCATGCCTGACGACCAGGATGACAAGAGCCGTATGAACCGAGAGGTTCACGTACGGATCTGTGGGAGCCGGGAGGTGAAAGTCCTCCCGGCTACCCGACCGCCGGATGTGATCATCTTGGCGGTACGTTGGTACCTCCGCTACGCGTTGTCCTACCGCGACGTGGAGGAGTTGCTGGCGGAACGGGGCATCGCTGTAGACCATGTGACCGTTTACCGCTGGGTACAGCGGTTCACTCCGCTGCTGATCGACGCGGCCCGACCCTGCCGACACGTTCCCGGTGATCGGTGGTTCGCGGATGAGACGTCATGGGAGAGCCAGGGTGTCGCTGCCCGAATCTTGAGGGTTGGACCGGCAGGGTGCGGGTTGAGCCGCTGGCGGGGTGACCGCTGAGATGAACCCGGTCGTGGCAGGCCTTGACATAGACGGCGGCCCCCGCCAGTTGCTGGATCTGCAGCCGGCTAGTGAGGTGTCGCGCCGTGAGTGCTGCCATGAGGTCGCCGCGCGGGTCCTTGGCTCGATCACCATCGATCGTTGACCGAGGAGGAACTGTTGCTCAAGACCTGCGGTATTGACTGGTCAGAAGATCAGCATGACGTGGCCATCGTCAATGACCAGGGTGGGATCGTCGCGCGGGCCCGGGTCGCCGACGACGCGGCTGGGTTTGGTCGGCTGCTGGAGCTGCTGGCTGAGCACGGTGAAGATGAGCCGGCCCGGATTGAGATCGCGATCGAGACGGACAAGGGGTTGTTCGTGGCCGCGCTGGTCGCAGCAGGATTCACGCTGTTTCCAATCAATCCGCGTGCCGCGGCTCGGTACCGTGAGCGTCACGGGCAGGCTGGCGGGAAATCCGATCGCGGTGATGCGGTCATGCTGGCCAATATTCTGCGCACTGACCGGCACGTCCACCGGCCGTTGCCGGCCGACACCGAGCTAGCCCGCGCGGTGAAGGCGACCGCGCGGCAACATCAGGAAGTGATCTGGGCTCGGCAGCAGGCGATGAACCAGCTGCGCTCTTTGTTGCGCGATTACTATCCCCAGGCGCTGGTGGCCTTTTGCGAACCTGGCTCACCATGCGGCGGCGAGCGTGCTGCGGGCCGCACCGACGCCGCAGGCCGCGGCGCGGTTGACGCCGCGTCGGGTGGTCGCGCTGCTTAAGCAGGCCGGTCGGCGCAATGATGCCGGACTCGCCGAGAAAATCAGCAGCACCCTGCGCGCCGCTGCGCTACGCCAACCCGCGCCCGTCGAGCACGCCCTGGGCGTAGCGGCGCTTGGGCTGATCGAGGTGATCACCGCGATGAGCCAGGCCATCGCGGCGCTCAAAGCCGAACTCGCCACCCTGTTTGACCAGCACGCCCAGGCGCCGATCATCACCAGCTTCCCCGGCCTTGGACCCGTCCTGGGCGCCCGCATCCTCGGTGAACTTGGCAATGACCCGCACCGTTTTACCGATGCTCGAGGGGTGCGCAGTTTTGCCGGCACCGCCCCCATCACCCGCGCGTCCGGGCGAAGCCGGGTGGTATCCGCCCGACGGATCTGCAACCGGCGCCTGGGAGATGCCTGCCACTGGTGGGCCTACGCCACACTAACCAGATCAGCCGGTGCCCGAGCCCACTACGACCACCGCCGAGCCGCCGGTGACACCCACAACGCCGCGCTTCGCAACCTGGCCAACAAGCTGCTATCCAAACTCTGGCACTGCCTCCAAACCAACACCCCCTACCACGAAACGAGCGCCTGGCCGACACCAGAAACCGCCGCCGCTTGACAACTGACCCGCGTGGGGTGTCTACGTCAAGGTCAGTGGCCGGTGGGTCTATCTGTACCGGGCGATCGACCAGTTCGGCCAGATCATCGATGTGCTGGTGTCGGAGAAACGGGATCTGGCGGCTACCCGCCGATTCTTCACCGGGGCGCTGAACGCCACCGCG
>DASQVU010000271.1:0-3501 GCA_035640615.1 Pseudonocardiaceae bacterium | reverse complement strand
GGTGGAGTTCGGCGCGACGGCTGCGGTATAGGGCCAGGTAGCCGGCGAGATCCAGGGCGCTGTGCGCCACATAGCAGGCAGCTTGGGCCAGGGCAAGCGGTAGGCCACCCAACTCACGGCCCAGGATGGCGGCGCTGTCGGTGTCGGTATCGCCGGACAGCGTGGTGACCAGTCGGACGGCGTGCGGTGGGGCGAGCGGTTGCACCGGGAGCACCAGTTGCCGGTCCGGCCACGTTGCGGCGCGGCTGGTGACCAGCACATCGCCGATGCCGGCAGCAGGCAGCAGGCCACGCAGCGCTTCCGGTTCGGCGATGTTGTCGATGACCAGTAGCCAGGAGCCCGTCCGGTTGGCCAGTATGGCGTGCACTGCCTGCACCGGGTCGTGGGCATGCTCGGCGTACTGCGGTGCCACGATGTCCAGCAACGCCCGGAATTCCCCAGGCACCGCCTCGGGGTCTTCCGCGCGGACCCACCACACTAGCCCGTAATGCACCTGGTAGCGCTGTGCGTAGGCGCGGGCCAGGCTGGTTTTGCCCACCCCGCCCAACCCGGTGAGGATCCGCAGCATCGGCCGCTGCGGCCGGGCTGGGTCGGTGAACGCCGCTCGCAGGGCGGCCAGTTCTGCTTGCCGGCCGAGCACCTCGGACAGGCCTTGCACATGCGTGGACACCACTCGTTGGGAAGCGCGCAGGCTGAACTCCGCCGTTGACGGGCCTGCTGTCGCCGGTCCTGCAGGCCGGGCGGAAGCACCTGCCGGCGGCGTGGGCTGCTCCGTGGCCCGTCCCGTCCGCGTTGCCGTGGGCGGATGCCAGTCCAGCTCAGGTGAGTGCTTGAGGATGTCCTGTTCCAACCGTTGCAGCACGGCTCCGGGGTCGATGCCCAGTTCCTCGACGAGCTGGGTCCGGGTGTCGCGCAACACGCCTAGCGCTTCGGCCTGCCGTCCAGCCCGGTACAGCGCCAGAGCCAGCAGCTCGCAGCCGTGTTCGCGTAACGGATGGGACCGCACGTGCATCTCCAGCTCGGCCACCGTGCTGTGGTGTTCGCCCAGCCGCAGCTGTGCTTCGCAGCGTGCCTCCACCACCGACAGACGTAGCTCTTCCAGCCGGGCTACTTCGGGCGCCGCCCATTCCGCGTCCCCCACATCGGCATAGGCCGTCCCGCGCCACAGCCCCAATGCCGCATCGAATTCGGCCACCGCCCGGGTGGAATCGCCGACGGCCAACGCGGTACGTCCGGCCGCAGCATGTTCGGTGAACCGGTGCACATCCAAATCCACCCCCCGGCTGCTCAACAGATAGCCCGGCGCCCGCGTACACAACACCGCCGCAGGCGCCCGCGGAGGTCGGTCCGGTTCCAGCACCCGGCGCAGGTTCGAGACATACGCCCGGATTGAGGCCATCGCTGCTGGTGGCGGATCCCCCGACCACAGCTCCTCGATCAGCGTGTCCACGGCGACCGGCCGGTCCACCCGGCTCAACAGGAGCCCGAACAGCGCCCGCTGCCTGGGCGGTCCCAGGTCAACCGGGAGACCGTCAACCACCACCTCCACCGGTCCCAGTGCGCGCCACTGCATAGCCCGATCACCAGGTACCGGCACCCGCTGCGCCGATACTTGAGTCATCGATTCACACGCTTCCACACCGACACCGCAACCCAGACAGAATCCTCCACCGCCGAATGTGCAGACCACGTCACCGCAGCCTGGCCTCACGAGACCGCATTGAGGGTTCACATGTCAATGTCGTATTCCACTACCGCGTGTATCTCAGCTATTCCACGATTGGTGGAGGTAATGAGCGCTCCAGCGCCGATAACCCAGCGCTAACAACACGCGGACACAGCGTGCCAACACGCAGTGCGCCGCATGGTTGCGCACAGTGACACCACGGCGCCACAATTGTTACCCGTTTTCACCGGGTCAGCAGAGTCGGCGCGCGCTGGCGGCCTCTAACGTGCACCGGGTGACTCTTGCGCCGGAGCTGAGCCCTGCATCGTTGGTTTCTCCTGAGATCGCGGCCGTGTGCTTCGACGTGGACGCGACGCTGGTCGACTACGAGGCATCAACTCGCGCGGGGCTGCGAGAACTGCTGGGCACTGATGATGCGTGGGCTGAGTGGTGCGTGCTGACCGATCAGCACTACGAGGGTTACCTAGCCGGACAGATCGGCTTTGAGCCGATGTTGCGGCAGCGCACCAAAGACTTCTTCGCGCGCCGGGGTGAGTTCCTCTGCGAGGGTGAGGTTGTCCGGCGCGAGGAGCGCCGGACGGCAGCCGTCAGGAGAGCCTGGCGGCTGTTTGATGATGCACTGCCGTGCCTGCGGGCGTTGCGCAATCTTGGACTGCGACTGGCCGCGATCACCAATGCGGCTGGTGAGCTCCAGCGGGCGAAGCTCGATGCGCTCGGGCTGCATGCCGAATTCGACGCGGTGCTGATCTCCGGAGAACTCGGAATCGCCAAGCCACACCGGGCGATCTTTCGTAGGGCTTGCCGCGCTCTCGGAGTTCGCCCCGGCCAGGCTATGCACGTCGGCGACCGGCTGGATACCGACGCCCTGGGCGCGCGAGACGCTGGACTGCACGGAGTGTGGTTAGATCGCTCGGGCTCCGGCATGATCCCGCAAGGCGCCGGTATCTCGATGATCGGGCAGTTGGCCGATCTTCCCGCGCTGATCACCGGACGCGCCCGGTGAGCCGCTGGCACCTAGCAGGAAGGAGCCCAGTGGAAGCTGGTCCGGGCGGTCGACTACCATCCTTGCGCGGTGCTGGTTCGGGCCTACGGGAGGACCCGGATACGGACACCGGGTGGGGTATGGTGTAATTGGCAGCACGACTGATTCTGGTTCAGTTAGTCTAGGTTCGAGTCCTGGTACCCCAGCGAATGTCACTATCGCGTTTCTGCGGCCCCGTCGTCTAGCGGCCTAGGACGCCGCCCTCTCAAGGCGGTAGCGCGGGTTCAAATCCCGTCGGGGCTACATCTTTTGAGTCGACTGCGTCGGCGATACTTGATGAGTGCCTTAGCGAGGCCGGCGCAGTCGGCCACAGTTACGGTCACGGCTGGATGCCGTAGCAATCCGAGCGGCTCGATACCGGCGACTGGCCGGGCGAAACGGATGCATAGTCCGCGTTCGTTGTTGGTGGCATAGGTCACCCCTCGATCAGCCAGCGACAGATGAGCTGGACCGATTGTTTTGATCAACGCAAACGGGCCGGTGTGTTCGGTGGAGGCCACGTTAGTGAGCGGCGTCTGTAACCGCCATGGGCCGAACCGGATCCGCAGCATTCCCTCATCGACCCATACCCCGGTGGTCGCCCTGGTCACGCCGAATAGCAGCGCTGGTAACCGATACGTCGCAGCAAAGCGAAACGGAAAGAAGCGAGATTTGCGCATGGATGTAGGGTTACCCGATCCACGCCCGGTTATGTCGGTGCGGTGATTACCCACCTGGGTGGTGCGAGTGCAGAGCTAGCCGCTCGAGCGGGTGACGGTACACGCCGGAGGGC
>DASQVU010000270.1:0-2060 GCA_035640615.1 Pseudonocardiaceae bacterium | reverse complement strand
TGGACGCCGGGTGGCTCCTCGACCCCGCTGCTGACCGCCAAGCACATGGACGTGCCGCTGGACTTCGAGGGCGCTGCCGAGGCCGGTTCCATGCTGGGCACCACCGCAGTCATGGTGTTCAACCACACGGTGAGCGTGCCGTGGGCGGTGATGAAGTGGACCGAGTTCTACGAGCACGAATCCTGCGGTAAGTGCACCCCGTGCCGGGAGGGGACGTACTGGCTGACCCAGATCCTGCAGCGGATGGTCCGGCGGGAGGGCACGCCGAGCGACGTCGAGACCATGCTCGACATCTGTGACAACATCCTGGGCCGCTCGTTCTGCGCGCTCGGCGACGGCGCGGTCAGCCCGATCACCAGCGGTATCAAGTATTTCCGGCAAGAGTTCCTGGACCTGTGTACCAAGCAACCCGGCTACGCGGGACGGGCGCAGCCGATGACGCTGGCAGGATCTTCGCAATGACACTGGCAGCGCAGCAGGCTGACTCGCGGCCGGTCCCCGAGGGGCACGTCCGGCTGACCATCGACGGTCGCGAGGTCGACGCGCCCAAGGGCGAGCTGGTGATCCGTACCTGCGAGCGGCTGGGCATTATCGTGCCGCGGTTCTGCGACCATCCGCTGCTCGACCCGGTTGCCGCCTGCCGGCAGTGCCTGGTCGAGGTGGAGATGGGCGGGCGCCCGATGCCCAAGCCGCAGGCCAGCTGCAGCCTGACCGTGGCCGACGGAATGGTGGTCAAAACCCAGCACACCTCGCCGGTGGCCGACAAGGCCCAGCAAGGTGTGATGGAGCTGCTGCTGATCAACCACCCGCTGGACTGCCCGATCTGCGACAAGGGCGGCGAATGCCCGCTGCAGAACCAGGCGATGTCCAGCGGCCGGCCCGACTCCCGGTTCATCGATACCAAACGCACCTTCGCCAAACCGATCGCGATCTCCACCGAGGTGCTGCTGGATCGGGAGCGCTGCGTGCTGTGTGCGCGCTGCACCCGCTTCTCCGATCAGATCGCCGGGGATGCCTTCATCGACATGCTGGAGCGCGGTCCCAGTCAGCAGGTCGGGGTGGCCGCTGACAAGCCGTTCCAGTCCTATTTCTCCGGCAACACCATCCAGATCTGCCCGGTCGGCGCCCTGACCAGCGCTGGCTACCGGTTCCGTTCCCGGCCGTTCGATCTGGTCTCCACGCCGGGGGTGTGCGAACACTGCGCCAGCGGCTGCGCGCTGCGCACCGACTGGCGGCGCGGTGTCGTGATGCGCCGGCTGGCCGGTCTCGACCCGCAGGTCAACCAGGAGTGGAACTGTGACAAGGGGCGCTTCGCCTTCGTCTACGCCCGCGCCGCTGACCGCATCACCCAGCCACTGGTCCGGGAATCGTTCGGCGGCGAGCTGCGGCCGGCGTCGTGGACGGAGGCGTTGCAGGCGGCGGCCGAGGGGCTGCTGGGCGTGAAAAACGCTGGCGTCGGGGTGCTGCCCGGTGGCCGGCTTACCGTGGAGGACGCCTTCGCCTACGCCAAGTTCGCCCGGGTTGCGCTGGGCACCAACGACATCGACTTCCGGGCCCGGCCACATAGCGGCGAGGAGCTGGATTTCCTCGCGGCGCATGTCGTCGGTGTCACCCCGGACAACGGCGGCGTGACCTACGACGACGTGTCCGAGGCTCCCGCGGTGTTGTGCGTGGCCTTCGAGCCCGAGGAGGAGTCGCCGATCGTCTACCTGCGACTGCGCCGCGCCGCCCGCGACCGACAGCTGCCGGTATGGCACCTCGGTCAGTTCACCACGCCCGCGGTGCACCGCACCTTCGGCAGGTTGATACGCGTGCTGCCCGGCAGGGAGCCCGAAGCCCTGGATTCCCTAGAGCCTGCGGTGCGCGAGGCGTTGGGCAAGCCGGGCGCGGTGCTGCTGGTGGGAGAGCGGGCTGCCGAGGTGCCCGGGCTGTACACCGCGGCGGCCCGGCTGGCCGCGGACACCGGCGCCCGGCTGGCCTGGGTCCCACGGCGGGCCGGCGAACGCGGTGCGCTGGAGGCCGGTGCGGTGCCCACCCTGCTACCCGGCGGCCGGCTGGTG
>DASQVU010000269.1:0-10744 GCA_035640615.1 Pseudonocardiaceae bacterium | reverse complement strand
TCGGTTAGCCCGGGCACGCTGGCCGGGCACCACATGCAACAGCCGGTGCAGATTTCTTATTCCTACCACTGTAAATTCACTCGACTGGTCGACGTTTAGCGATGAGACCCGGAGCCCAACCGCCACAATGCTGCTCCACAGGCCCGGCCACGCTAAGCGCTGGCAGCTGGCCCTAGCGCATATTGCTAGCTGACGCTCGGCGCGGGCCGGGGTCTTTCCTGCCATAGCTGATTGAGCTACCGGGATAGGCCCGGGTCATCGTGCTGGGATTGCCGCGGAATGGACGGCGTCACCTTCAGGCACTGCTTACGTCTACCCGATCCGGGGCCCTGAGCACCTTGCGGTGAGTTTGGTGCAGCAGGAGGGCGAAGGAGAGGGCACCGATGATGAGGTAGGTGTGCCAGGTGTGGATCGCATCCCACACCGCGTGCAAGGCCACCACGAGCAGGAAGGTGCCGACCGCGGCGACCAGACCGCGTAGTCGCCAGCGTTGGGTATGGGCCCACCACAGGGCAGCGGCGGCGAGGCCGGTCCAGGCGGCGTGCCCGGCCGGGCTGAGCACCCCCCGCAACAGGATCTGGTTTTCGGCGTCGGTTAGATCACCGCCCGTGGCAAGCAGGGTGACGAACCCGTAGCCCAAGGTCTCCAGGACGGCGAATCCCATACCGACCGCAACGCCGACGAGTAGCCCATCTGCCGGATTGGCCCGGTATCGGGTGAAGATCAGCACCGCGATCGGCACCAGCAACTTGGCGCCTTCTTCGATCAACCCGATATACACCGTGGGCAATGCACCCAGGCGTCGCATGATGTCGAACTCGGCGACGCTGGCCAGCGCGGCGCCTAACACCCCACCCAGCAGCGCGCAGCTGAGCAGCACGCTCAGCGGCACGTCATAGGCCGGATTGCGACCATCGATGTAGACAACGAAGCTCACCGGAATTATCAGCGCTCCCAGCAGCAGCAGGGATGGCACCAGAGCCGGATTCCCGGTAATCACCAAGGCCTGCTGGACGGCGATGAACAGGCCGATACCGACCAACAACACCGGCAACCACGCCCACCGCCTGGCCCGTGCCGGGCGAGTTGCCGTCTCGTACTGCGCGGTGGCCACATCCCTCCTTCTACCCCATCAGCCAGCTCTGGGCACCACCGCGCGCGTTACGCCCACGTGACGGAGCTCAGGTGCCGGTGGCTGACCAGCTTGACCAGCGTGTGATGTCGATCGCGATCACCGGGCCACGCGGCGGCTGCGCGCGGTACGGGGAGTAGCGCACGACCAGCTGCGCTATCGCATCACGGCCCTCGGGCTCACGGGCGTCGAGTACCCGGCCGCTGCCGTCGACCCGTACCCACCACAGCTCATCCCAGTTGTCGTCGTAGTGGTCCACGAGCACGGCGACGCGCGGGTTGGCGGCGATGTTGGCCAGCCTGCGCAGCGATGTCGAGCGTTTGGTCTTCGCGTCGACGGCGCTGTAGATCGTGTCGTCCGCCAGCGCGAAGACCATCGGCACCAGATGCGGGCGCCCGCTGGCGTCCGCGGTGGCCAGCCGCGCGACGCGCGCCTGCGCGAAGCGCCAGCGCGCCTGCTCCGGGGTCATCCGCCGGTGAACTGGTCGATCGCCGCCGCCCACTGTTCCAGGGACCGCTCGACCGTGCTGCGCGACCCGGACGGCAGCCAATGATTGGCTCGCCGTACTCCGGCCCGCGCCAGGCGTTCCAGTGCCGCCGGATCGCACGGCACCGACAGCATCTGCACCTCGATCGGGCGATCGGCGCGCAAGCGTAGTTCGGTGATGCGCGCAAAGAGCGACTCGTCGTCGGCGTAGTTCGGCAACCAGCCGTCACCGAAGGCGAGAACCCGATCCAAGACGGTGGGACCGGTGCCGCCGACGAGGACGGGTGGGTGCGGCCGCTGCGCCGGCTTGGGGTACGACCAGATGCGCTCGAAGCGCACGAACTGGCCCTTGTAGCTGGCCTCCTGCTGGGTCCAGATCGCTTTCATCGCCTCGATCCGTTCCGCGAGCAGCTTCATCCGCCGGCGCGGGTCAGTGCCGTGGTTGCGCATCTCCTCGCGGTTCCAGCCCGCGCCGATGCCGAACTCGAAACGGCCACCGGACAGGTGATCGACACTGGCCACCTCGTTGGCGGTGATGATGGGGTCGCGCTCCACCACCAGGCAGATGCCGCTGCCTACCCGCAGGGTCGAGGTTGCTGCGGCGGCCGCCGTCAGCGCCACGAACAGGTCGTAGCAGTGCCAGTACTTACTCGGCAGCTCGCCCCCGTCTGGCCAGGGGCTTTCCCGGCTGGCCGGGATGTGGGTGTGCTCGGCGAAGAACACCGCATCCTGACCGCTGTCCTCGACCAGGCGGGCCAGCGCACCGGGGCTCAGACCATTATCTGTCGGGAAATACCCCACTCCGAAGTCCATCGCCGTACAACCGTGTCACCTTTGCCGGAAATTAACCCGCTTGGTCGGTCTCTTGCCCTGTTCCAGTTTGATCGGGTGCAAAACGTCGTCTTCGGTCAGCTCCCGTTCCGTACCGTCGCGCAGGTTCTCCTCCACCACCTGGGCGCCTGCGGGCATATCAGCGAGCTTCCGGATGTCACCTACCGAGATGGTTTCCTGATTCCACGGGTAGGCCTTTCCCTCAATCAGCACCTCGTATTCAGCGGTCTGCGCCATTGTCGATCCAACCCTCCTCCAGACGCCGAACAGGTCCGGCTCAAAGCTGAGCCGGACCTGCTTGGCATACCCACTACGGGTCAGTTCATACCCGGGCTGGCGCTCCGGGCACCGTTGTGGCCGGTTCGAGGGCTAGATCGATCACCTCGCGGACATCGCCGACCAGGTGCACGGTGAGCTGCTCGCGCACCGACTCGGGCACGTCGTCCAGGTCCGGCTCGTTGCGCCGCGGTAGCAGCACGGTGGTGATCCCGGCCCGGTGCGCGGCGAGCAACTTCTGCTTCACGCCGCCGATCGGCAACACCCGCCCGGTCAGTGACACCTCACCGGTCATCGCCACGTCGGAGCGGACCGGCCGCCCGGAGAGTAGCGAGGCGAGTGCGGTGGTCATGGTCACCCCGGCGCTCGGCCCGTCCTTGGGCACCGCTCCCGCCGGCACGTGCACGTGCACGCCGCGTTGCGCCAGATCACCGACCGGCAGCTCCAGCTCGGCCCCATGCGAGCGCAGGTAGGACAGCGCAATCTGCGCCGACTCCTTCATCACTTCACCGAGTTGGCCGGTAAGCGTGACGTCGGTCGACCCGGTCTCCTTGTCGGCCAGCGAGGCTTCCACGAACAGCACATCGCCTCCGGCGCCGGTCACCGCGAGCCCGGTTGCCACCCCCGGCACGGCCGTACGCTCCGCGGATTCCGGGGTGTGCTTGGGCCGGCCGAGGTACTCGCGCAAGTCGTCAGGCCCGATGTGGACGGGGATCGTGCCCTGGTTGAGCGCCAGTTGCGTGGTCACCTTGCGCAGGATCCGGGCGATCGCCCGCTCCAGCTGCCGCACCCCGGCCTCGCGGGTGTACTCGCCCGCCAGCCGGTGCAACACGGCGTCGTCGATGCGCACATCTTCCGCGCTCAGTCCCGCCCGGTTGAGCTGGCGAGGCAGCAAGTGATCGCGCGCGATGGCGACCTTCTCGTCCTCGGTGTACCCGTCGAGCGTGACCAGCTCCATCCGGTCCAGCAGCGGCGCGGGGATCGACTCAAGCACGTTGGCCGTTGCCAGGAACATCACATCGGACAGGTCCAGCTCGACTTCCAGGTAGTGATCGCGGAACGTATGGTTCTGCGCCGGGTCGAGTACTTCCAGCAGGGCGGCCGTCGGGTCGCCCCGGAAGTCCGCACCGAGCTTGTCCACCTCGTCGAGCAGCACGACCGGGTTCATCGTGCCCGCTTCGGAGATGGCTCGCACGATCCGGCCGGGCAGCGCGCCGACATAAGTCCGTCGGTGTCCCCGGATCTCGGCCTCGTCACGGACACCACCCAGCGCAACGCGGACGAACTTGCGGCCCATCGCCCGGGCCACCGATTCACCCAGCGAGGTCTTGCCAACCCCAGGCGGGCCCACCAATGCGAGCACCGCACCACTGCGCCGGCCACCTACAACACCCAGGCCTCGGTCGGCCCGGCGGCGGCGCACAGCCAGGTACTCGATAATGCGGTCCTTGACCTCCTCGAGACCGTAGTGGTCAGCGTCAAGCACCTCACGAGCGCTGGCGATGTCGTAGCTGTCCTCGGTGCGGGAGTTCCACGGCATTCCCAGCACGGTGTCCAGCCAGGTGCGGATCCAGCCGACCTCGGGCGAGGCTTCAGCGGTCCGCTCCAGCTTGTCCACCTCGGTCATGGCCGCCTTATGCACCTGCTCAGGGAGGTTCGCGGCCTCCACCCGGGCCCGGTAGTCCTCTTCCTCGGAGGCGGGCTTACCGTCCAGCTCGGCCAGCTCCTTGCGGATCGCGGCCAGCTGCTGGCGCAGCAGGAACTCCCGCTGCTGACGCTCCATGCCTTCCTTGACGTCCTTGTTGATCGTCTCAGCAACGTCGAGTTCGGCGAGCTGCTCCTGGGTCCACGTGACGAGCTTCTCCAGCCGCGCCACCACGTCCGAGGTCTCCAGCAGCCAGAGCTTCTGCTCCTGCGTCAAGTACGGGGCGTATCCGGCGAGGTCGGCCAGCATGTTCGGCTCGTCCACCTGCCTGAACGAATCGATGGTCTGCCAGGCACCCCGGCGCTGCAGGATCGTGATCACCAGGGCCCGGTATTCCTTGGCCAGCTCCTGCGCGCGGTCCGCCGCCCCGGTCTCCTCCAGGACAGCGGCCTCCACCCACAAAGCCGCACCCGGACCTGTCGTGCCGGCGCCGATCCGCACCCGGTGAGTGCCCCGCACCACCGCGGCCTGCTCACCACCGGGTAGCCGGCCGATCTGCTCGACCAGGCCCCAGGTGCCCACGGAGGCGTACTTGCCGTCAAGCCGCGGCACCAGCAGGATGCCGGGCTGCGCGCTTGGGTTCCCGGCAGCGGCCCGAGCGGCGTCGACGGCCGCACGGACCTCGGCGTCAGCCAGCCGCATGGGCACCACCATTCCGGGGAGCACCACGACGTCATCGAGCGGCAGAACCGGCAGTTTCACAGTCTCGGTCAAAATTGCCACACTTTCGAGCCAGAAGATTGAGTTCAGTTGACTCAACCACGGCGCGGGCGGTGGTATTCCACGCCGGGAGGTGGCCACGGAGCTGCCGAGACGTGACACCGCTACCCCGCCAGATATGCTGAGATCGGCTTCAGCTTGTCGCGACCGCTGATGCCCAGCTTGGCGTAGACCTGCCCGAGCGCGTTGTCGACCGTGCGTACCGGCAAGACGAGTCGGGCCGTGATTTCCCGGCTGGATGACCTGGTGGCGGCCAGCCGGGCAACCTCCAGTTCGCGCTGGGTGAGCCCAACCGGGCCACCGAACCGCCGCAGCGCTGGCGTATGGGCACACCCTCGTAGGTGGCGACCAGCGCGGCAGCACGCACGGAGGAGGCAGCGGCGCGGGCTGCGCGGCGATGCCCGCGGACCGCGGCGGCTGACGCCTCCGCGGCGAGCAGATTCGCCCTCAGCGCCGCGAAGGACTCGGCGACCTCATCGAGCGCCATGCCGTCGGCAGCCAGCATGGCCAGCCTGTGATACACCAGAAAGATCGCACTAGGCATTGACGAATGGCATGGTGTCTTAATACGACGTGCTGATTATCAGTACGCCAGACTATCCCGCGGCGCTGAGCGCGGCAGCGGGAAGCGTGGCGTGCATGAGGGAAACATTGTAGCGGTCGTACTGGGTCATCGTGAAATAAAGGTCGGCCCCACGTGAATCCGGATTCAGGAAACCGCCGTAGAGATGAGGATATTGGCGGGCGGTTGCCACCGGAAATGGTGTGCCCCACGGCCCAGTCGGTTGCCGAGCCAGTCGAACGACAATTGCCTCACGACCCTCATCCAGGTACATCATTTCCCAGCGTTGCAGGACGTCGTCGTAGCGGATCGACAGCTCACCAACCGGCCCGACCACGATGGGCGCGGCGAGCACGCTGGCGCCCAACTGCCAGGCTGTGCCGGTCCAGTACTCGTATGCAAGGGGATTCAGTAGCTGCTTTTCGGGCACTCGGGCGATATATGCGTTACCGAAACGGCCATTCGGCGTACCGAACGCGTAGACGAAACCGTCCCGCCGCGCGAACGCAATCATCTGGAATCGATCGTCGGAGGTCGGGGTGTTCGGCCGCAAGGTTGTGGGTGCAGCCACCCAGGTTTGCCCACCATCGTCGGAGTAAGCGATGCCGCTATAATTCGTGATCCAGTGTCCAGGTTGGCCGAAGTGGCGGACCGACATGTAGGCCAGGTAATTGCGTCCATCAACATTGACGCCACCGGTCGGGATCTTGGTGACCTCGATGCCGTCCTGTTTGAGTGAGGGCAGTAACTCCTTGGCATGATTCGCGCGGTCGGTGATGAAG
This sequence comes from Pseudonocardiaceae bacterium, assembly GCA_035640615.1. Taxonomy (GTDB): domain Bacteria; phylum Actinomycetota; class Actinomycetes; order Mycobacteriales; family Pseudonocardiaceae. The sequence goes on along the minus strand of DASQVU010000269.1, from coordinate 4,250 downwards.
TCGGTGAACTTCATGCCGCTGGCCGGATTCCGATCGCTGCTGCGGGCCAGGGTGTTCGACCGCCAATCGATTGCGGCTGGAGTCCCGGCCTTGGTGTCGGGACCACCCCAACCGGGACCGAAGGTGTCACCGAAGGCCGCCAGGATCTGCCCGCGATCATCGGCCCACATGATCCCCAGATCGGTACCCTTTATCTGATAGCGCGCTTCAGTCGCGTTGATGGAATCAGCCCCGGTGATAGTGGCAACCCGGGTTGCTTGGCGTTGCGGCGCCGTTTCAGCCGCCCCCGGTGGTGCGAAGCTCGCCATGACTGACGCCACCAGAACCACCAGCGCAACCCCGGCTCCAGCTCGATGGCTAAGCATCGTCTCCCCCTCAGCGCTCGACATACGTGGGGGCGCGCGGGCATAGACGCGCTACGCCATGAAAGGCCCCCCAAAGCTCAACGCAAGCCCCTGCGGGAAAGTAACGTGGCGCAGCCACCGCTACCTTCGATTGGGTGGGCGCACGACCGGATGTGGTGGTGATCGGTGGCGGGATCGCCGGCGTCTCAATCGCCTACGAACTCGCCGCGCACCGCCGGGTCACCTTGCTGGAGGCCGAAACCAGCCTGGCCACCCACTCCACCGGGAGATCAGCGGCGATGTACGTGCCTGGTCACGGCGTTCCGCTGGTGCGGTCGCTGATCAAGTCGAGCGGGCCGCGGTTCGTTGCCCTGGCCGAGCAGCTCGGCGCGCCTGCCCTGCTGCGGCCTCGCCCGGTGCTGTGGGCTGCTTTCGACGGCGAGGGCGAGCAGGCGTTGCGCGATGAGCTGGCAGATCGCGCCGGTGAGGCGGACGGCCCGGTCGAAGTGTCACCGGAGCAGGCGGTGGCGCGGTGTCCCCTGCTGCGCCGGGACATGCTGCGCGCCGCGGCGATCACTGACACCGCAGCTGACCTCGACGCGATGGCCCTGCATCAGGCGTACCTCCGCGGGCTGCGCCGGCGTGGCGGCTGCGTGCGGGTGGCGGCGCCGGTCACCGGTTTGGCTGTGGTATCGGGCTGCTGGCGGGTGCGTTGCGGCGCGGGAGATGTCCTGGACGCCGCCGAGATCGTGGACGCTGCCGGCGCGTGGGCTGACGTTGTGGCCGGGCTGGCCGGGGTGCGCCGGCTGGGTCTGCGCCCGTTGCGCCGCACCATCGTCATAGCGCGGGTGCCGGACCCGGCGCGGCTGCCCGCGCCGGCTGCAGATCCGCTGCCGATGGTGGTCGAGGCGCGGGAGCGTTACTACTTCAAACCTGAAGGGGTCCACCTGCTGCTGTCGCCCGGCGATGAGAGACCCGTCGAGCCGGGGGATGCCCGGCCCGACCCGATCGACGTGGCGACGGCGTTGCAGCGCGTCGAGGCGGTGACCGGGCTGGGCCTACGTTCAGTGCAGTCCAGCTGGTCCGGGCTGCGCTCGTTCGTCGCCGATCGGGCTCCCGTCGTCGGCGCCTGGCCGCAGCATCCCGGTTTCCATTTCTTCGCCGGCCAGGGTGGTTCCGGGCTCGAGGCAGCCCCGGCGCTGGCGGCGTTGGGGGCAGCCGCCATCCTCGGCGGCGCGCCGCCACCGGACATTGCGCTCGATCCCGCCGCGCTGGCCCCCACCCGCTTAGCCTGAGACTTTCCCTCTCCTTTCTTCCCCGACCCCGCCCACAGCCCCCGACATGGAGACATATCGGGGTTATGAGCGGGGCTACCCCGGCGAGCCAGGCGAATCGGGTTCGGTGTGCCGATAGGTCAGGCTGATCCGCGGTCCACCGCGAACCGCTTTCGGCACGGTGTGCTCCCACTCGTGCTGGCAGCGACCACCCATCACTAGCAGATCCCCGCCGTGCACAGTGAACCATTGCCCGGCGCCCCCGCCACGCGGCCGCAGCCCGAAGCGCCGGGAGCTGCCCAGCGACAGGATCGCCACCAGCGGCTGTTGCAGCGTGCGGCGCACCCGGTCCCCGTGCCAGGCCACGGAGTCGTTGCCGTCGCGGTAGTAGTTGGCCCAGAGAGAGTCGAAATCGACGCCGTAGCGCTGGGACAGCGTGCGGCCGAAATCGTCCAGCGGGAGCGGCGCCTCGCTTACCGCCCACCCGCAGGTCAGCCGAGGTTCTGCCACGTGGTGGTCGTACATCCAGCGGGTGCGCTGCGCCCAGGGCGCCGCTTCGACCAGCGTGGTGAACAAGGTGTCCGCACCACGCAACCAGCCGGGCGCGAGATCGACCCACGATTCGGCGTCGAGCTGGACGCGGCGCATCCTGCTGAACGAGCTGTCAGCCACCGGATCACCGGAGCCGAACAGGGACGGCTGAAACATCACCACGATCGTCGCTCTCAGGTCATCACCGGCAGCGGCACGCGCAGCCCGGCGGGAGCCGATCGGCGCATGGCATCTTCGATGAGCGGATCGGGTTGCCGCACTCCGAGTTCGCCTTCCACAAATCTGGCCGCCAGCTGCGCCCAGTCGTGTGCCCGGCGCAGCATCGCATGACCGTCGCCGAGCACTTCGAAACGGCATACCCGGGGCGTGACCTGCTTGGCGCGCACCGCGAACCGCAACGACAGCCGCGGGTCAGTGGTGCGTTCGCGGTCTCCGTGCGCGATGAGCACCGACCGCCCGGCGAGCTGACGCACCGGCTCGTCTTCGGTGGTCCACGGCGCCAGCGCACACACTGCGCTCACCGCCGGGTGGTCAGCCACCCGCAGCGCCGCGCGCCCGCCCATGGAGTGCCCCAACAGCACTACTGGCGCGTCCCGGTGCTGGCGTTGGAGTTCAGTTAAGGCCCATCTGGCGTCCTGCACGGGGTGCTGCTGCGGCTCATCCCATCCACGGAAGCGATACCGCAAGATGCGCACGGACATCCCGTCGCGGCCATCGCGCCGGTGCAGCAACCGGGCAAACGGCACCATCCGCAGGTAGCTCAACTGCGTCCGCCGGCGTTCGGTGGTGGGGCTGCGGGCCCGTCCCCCGGGTAAGACCAGCACTATTGACCGGACCCTAGCCGGGTCCATCGGCCAGCGATCTTCAATCCACGGTGCGGGTTCAGTCAAGACGTCGGCCTCCACCGACAACATAGAACAACCGGTGGTTGCTTTCGGCGAAGCACGTCTTGCAGTCCTAGTCCAGCATGTCAGCCGGCCGCGTCAGCGCCGCAGCGAGCTCAATCCGCCGTTAGCGGGCGGCACTCAGCATGTTTGTCGGCGAAAGGCGCGGGGCTGCTGGGTTGAGTCTCGTTAATGCGCCTGATAGAGCGCTTCGATGGTGGCCGCGTACTTGGCCGCAATGGGTCGGCGTTGCAGTTTCATCGTGGGGGTGAGCTCGTCTCCACCGGGAAGCCACTGACAATCCAGCAGGGTCCAGCGCTGGATCTGCTCCGGCAGGGAGAGCTGCGCGTTGGCTCGGGCCACTCCGGCAGCGATTTCCTCGAGCACTCGAGGGTGAGTGCATAGCGCGCTGAGTGAGGAGTCCGGCAACCGCCGGCGGCTGGCGAATGCGGCGGCGGCGTCAGGATCCAACAGAAGCAGCGCCACGTTGTAGGGACGGGCATCGCCTATACAGACCGCCTGACCGATCAGCGGGCTGGACGCCTTGAGGCGAGCTTCGACGTTGGCCGGTGACATGTTGTGCCCAGCAACATTGATGATCATCTCCTTCTTGCGGTCGATGATCTGGAGGTAGCCGTCCTCGTCGAGTTGCCCGATGTCACCGGAGTGCAGCCAGCCCTGCACATCGATCGTCTCCGCGGTCTTCTCCGGAAGGTTGCGGTAACCCAGCATCACGGTCGGGCCGCGCATGAGGACCTCGCCGTCGTCAGCGAGGCGCAGCTCGATGCCCGGCAATGGCAGCCCCACCGTACCGATCCGGTTTGCCTCGATCGGATTAACCGTGGCGACGCACACCTCCGACATGCCGTAGCCCTCACACAGCGGTACGCCCAGGGCGTGGAAGAACTCGATCACCTCGATGGGGATCGGTGCTGCGCCGACTATCGCGGCCTCGACCCGGTCGAGGCCGAGACGTGATCGCAGGTCGGCCAGCACCAGTGCACCGGCCCGGTGCGCCCCGCTGGACAGCTCCGTGAACAGCTGCTCATGGGCTTGCTGAGTACGTACCAGCCCTAGCCTGATCTCGATCGCATCCAGCATCGCCTGCCTGCGCTGATCATCTGGTTCGGTGCTGATCGAGGCCATCAGGGCTGCCTTGAGCTTCTCCCAGACGCGGGGGACGCCCATGAACCAGG
>DASQVU010000268.1:0-3771 GCA_035640615.1 Pseudonocardiaceae bacterium | reverse complement strand
CCACGCTGCCGGTGCGGATCGCGGTGAGCAGGCGATCGATGACAGTGCTGGTGATGGTGATGTCTGTGGTGGTCATGCCGATAAACCTGGTGGGGACGGCTTGCGGCAAAACTGCATGTGTCATGCAGCGATCCTGCAAGCCGGCGCCGGCACGGTGGGCACCGTCCCATCCACAGTTCAGGAGACCTCCATGGCGACCGAGATCGATGCACCGACCGATGCCGACCAGTACGAGCTGGGCTGCATCGTCGACGCGCTGCACGACATGGGCTACCCGGCCGGCGGGGCCACCGAAATCCCGCTCAACCGGATTTTCGAGGTGCGGCCATGACCGCGACGGCGCAGTCGGCTGCGCCGATACCGCGGATCGCACCCTCGATCGCCGCGCTGACCGACACCGCCACCGCGCGCCAGCAGGTGCACCCGGCCGACGCCCGATCGGGCGCGCATTTCGAGCGGGTGGTCATCGACGGCCAGCCGCACTTCCTCAAAGTGCTCAGCCACCGGACCGACTGGATCATGCGGGTGACCGGGGACCGCGATCAGCGCAGCTTCCGGATCTGGCAGGCCGGGCTGCTGCACCGGTTCCCGGCCGAGATCGACCACACCGTGGTGGCCATGGCCCGCGACGGTGCGGGGGTTGACGCCCAGCTGGCCATCCTGATGCGGGACGTGGGCGAGCAGCTGGTGCCCCCCGGCGAAGCCCCGATCACCGCGCAGACCCACGCCCGGTTCGTCGACCACCTGGCGGCGCTGTGCGTGGCCTTCCGCGGCTGGCCCGATCCGCTCGGGCTGACCACGATGGCGCAGCGGATCCGGTGCTTCGCCCCGGACACCATTGCCGGTGAGCTGGCCGGCCCCGCACCGGACCTTGTTCTGCAACTGGCCGACCAGGGCTGGACCCGGCTGCGCGAGCTGGCCCCCGAGCTGGCCGCGCTGGTCACCGCGATCCAGCAGCGTCCTGGACCGCTCACCGCCGCGCTGGCCCAGACTCCAGTCACCTTCCTGCATGGCGACTGGAAGATGGGCAACCTCGGCGAGCACCCGGACGGCCGGACCATCCTGGTGGACTGCGCCTACCCCGGTTCCGGCCCACCGTGCTGGGACCTGATGTGGTACCTGGCGCTCAACCGGGCCCGGCTGCCGGTAGCGAAAGCGGAGGTGATCGCCCAGTTCCGGGCCGCGCTGGAGCGGCGGGGCTGGGACACCGAAGGCTGGTTCGACCGCCAGCTGGCGCTGTGCCAGCTGGGGATGATCAGCACGTTCGGGTGGGAGAAGGCGCTGGGCGCCGGTGACCCGGCTGGTGCCGCGGAGCTGGACTGGTGGCAGCAGCGGGCGCTGGCCGCGGCCCGGGAGCTGGCTGCCAGCGCGCCGGGATGGCGCGATCTCCGATGACCCATTCCGCCGCAGTGGACCCGTATGCCGGCGCCGCGCCCGGCTGGGCTACCGGAGCCCGGCTGGTGTACCAGCCGCTGGCCGCTGAGCTGGTGCGCCGCGCGCCGCACCCGTTGCGTGGCCGGCTGGTGCTCGACGCCGGCGCCGGTACCGGACTGGGGAGCGTAGAGCTGGCGCGCACCGGCGCCCGCCCGGTTGCGGTGGACCGTTCGCTGGGCATGCTGGCCTGGCAGTGCTCCAGCCGACCGCCCGCAGCGGTCGGAGACATCACCCAGCTGCCGCTGCGCGACAGCGCGCTCGACGACGTGCTGGCCGCTTTCGTGCTCAACCACCTCGGCGACCCCGCCACCGGCTTCACCGAGTTGGCCCGCGTCACGCGCCCCGATGGGGCGCTGCTGGCCAGCGTCTACTCCACAGCGAGCTGCTGCGCGGCCCGCGATCAGGTCGACGCGGCGGCCCACGCGCACGGCTTTGCCTTTCCGGACTGGTATCTGGAGATGAAAGCCAACGTGACCCCGCTGCTCGGCAACGCATCCGCGATGGGCCGCGCCGCGGCAGCTAGCGGCTGGCGGGTGCGAGAGGTGGTGGAACGGGCGGTGAACGTTGGCGTGGGCACGGCCGCCGATCTGGTCGACTACCGGTTCGGCCAGGCCATGTATGCCGGCTGGCTGGTCGGGCTGGCGCCGGCCCGGCGCCGCGCGGTGCGGCAGGCGGTGATCGACGAAGTGGCTCCGGTCATGGAGCCCTACCGGCCGATCGTCGTGCTGCTAGTCGCAACGAGGGGCTGCACCGGTGCGCAGGAAGGCGTAGAGCAGCGCTAGCGCCTCCGTGACCGCCGCAGCGCACACCTGCGCGGGATCGTCACAGTCGAAGTAGCGGTGCTCCACCTGGCTCTGCTTACCGTCGGAGAGCCCGAAAAACACCGTGCCGGGCGGCTGGCCGTCCTGGCTATCCGGACCGCCCGCGCCGGTCAGTGCGATTGCCACGTCCGCCTCGAGCAGCCGGCGGACCCCACTGGCCATTGCTTCGGCGGCTGGCGCGCAGACCACCGGCCCGTCCGGTACGCCCAGCAGCTGATGTTTGACGTCGCCGGCATACGCCACCACCGCGCCCCGGAACCAGTTGCTTGCTCCCGGTGCCTCAGCTAGCGCGCTGGACACCATGCCGCCGGTCAGCGACTCGGCCACCGCGACGGTCAATTGTGCCTGGTCAACAAGTTCGGTGATCTGGTCGACCAGCGCGCGGTTAGTCATTGCGCTGCCCGAGCGACGTGTCGGCCACCACTGCGCCCCGCTGGCCCATCGGCTTCGGCTCGCCGATCGTGCTGTCGCGCTCGGTCTGGTACTCCGCCTCAGAGTTGATCTCCGCGCCGAGCAGCACGATGTAGCTACTGAGGAAGAACCACAGCATCAACACGATCACGCCGGCCAGCGCGCCGTAGGTCTTGTTGTAGTTGCCGAAGTAGTTGACGTACAGGCTCAGGCCCACGCTGCCGAGCAACCACAGCACCGCGGCCACCACGCTGCCCACGCTGACCCAGCGGAACTTCGGTGGGTCCCGGTCCGGACCCACCCGGTACAGCACTCCCAGCCCGAGGACGATCAAAGCAACGAGGATCACCCACCGCACCACTTGGGCCAGCACCGTCCCCAGCGGCCCGAGCGGCACCGCGTTCAACACCACCGGCGCCACCGCGATCAGCGCCAGCGCGATGATCAGAAATATCACCGTGCCGAAGGTGAGCAGCAGTGCAGTCCCGCGCAGCTTCAGAAAACCGCGGGTCTCGGTCTCCTCGTAGGCCACATTCGTGGCCGTCATGAGGCTCGATACCCCACCTGAGGCGCTCCACAATGCACCCAGCAGCGAGACCACCAGCCCCGCCGTCAGCGCTCCACCGCTGCTGCTGGTGATGGCGTTCAGCTGTTCGGAGATCAGCTGCGCAGTGGCGGGTGGCATCCCTGCCGTGAAGCCGGCCACCTGCTGGGTGATCGTCCGGGGATCGGCCACCAGCCCCACCAGCGTCACCAACGCGATCAGCGCCGGGAACACCGCGAGGAAGCCGTAGAACGCCACCCCGGCGGCCAGCAGCGGGATGTTGTCCTTCTGGCTCTCACGGAGCGCGCGAGTCAGGATCTGCCGCCACCCGCGGGCTGGAATCTGCGTCGGAGATTCCGCCTGGCTACCTGCCACCTTGGTGTCCGTCACGGTAGAGATCTTCCCCGAGGCGGTGAACTTTATGCGGCCAGTGGGTACTCCGGGGCATCGGTTTCGCGGCGGCGAGAGGGGCGCGGTGCAGCTTCAACGGGTCGAGCCCGCTGGTCCTGGATACTCCCGGCGGCGCCGCGGGCGGGGCTTCAGTTACTACGACGAAGATGG
>DASQVU010000267.1:0-3522 GCA_035640615.1 Pseudonocardiaceae bacterium | reverse complement strand
CGACCACCCCAGTACACCAACCAAAGTGAACAACCAGACCCCAGCACATACAGCGGCAAACCAGAATAAGCCCCAGCTATTCGATCTCGTTAGGAAGGCTTCTCGATCTGGTGTTCTACTGTAACAGAAACCACCCGAGGTGATCTCCATTGTCCACCGAATGTCCGGAAATACTGATGACGGCGCGTTAATGGTTCTGCGTCGTGGCGTTAGAAGTCGTACTCTCTCCCCGGACAGTCATGCTCACCTGGACGCTGAGCAACCATTTCCGAGCTCATCACGGGATGAGCTCTTTAATACCGCCAGTACCGTGCTGGTGTGCTGACCTGCCTGTACGGTAACCGAGCCAATCTGGCCGGATTTGCGTAAAGGCTGCTAGGTCTCTTCAAGCCAAGTGGCCAGAGCGCTCGGAAGGACGTATGAAGGACGTGGCTTGTCGTTGATGTTGATCATGTGTGCGTTCGCGGTACGACAACTACTGGCTCGCGTGCTGGTGCGGACAAGAGTCATCATCAGTTCCTCGACACGTTGGTCGGGCGCGGAGTACAGGACTTGCACGTCTCGTGGTACGGCGATGGGCTCTAGCCGTCCCAGCTGCCCGTCGAAGGCGATCGTCACTTCCGTGTCGGTCCGCTCGGCCAAGGTGGCCAGTCCGTGGATCAACTTGTCCATCCTGCGCCCGCCGCTGCCAGGCAGCCCAGCACAGCCGGTTGCACTGGGCGCGGCGCACCTGTCAACGATCGGCCCGAGGATAGAGTCCCGGCAGCAGTGGGCAACCGCCAGGAAGGAGGGGGTTCGGATGACCGAGGCTCGCGCCGCCGCTGCACGCCGGCGGATAGGGCGGCCCACCGAGGCGGCCATGCGACTGGATCGACCGCGCCAGCGCGACGTCGACTACCTCCAGGCGCAGCAAGACGCTGAACGTCGGATTGAAACCGTTCGGCGCGCTTATGTCGCCCTCGAACAGCAAATCAAGCACATCCACGCAGCCGCACAAAACGACATCAACCAGATCCGTCAGCAGCAAGCCATCGCGGTGTGGCAAATGAGCTGCACTGGTCGCACCGTGCCGCAAATCTCTGAGCTGCTGGAGATACCCCAGGCAGACACCTGGCAGCTACTGTCCGCCGGGCGGACCGCTGCCGCGCACGCCACAGACGACAGACTTGTCCCCTGCACCAACCCACCAAACCGGCAACGGCCCCCTGCCCCTTACCCAGCCCCGCCGGACATGCCGACAGCACAACAACGGCTCCGCAGGTGGGTCGATGTCGCCCACCACGACACAGACCCTCGTGTGGTCCCCGCCATCCCTACGGCGCGGCCGGTGCACATCAGCGCACAACGTCCGACGGGATAACCAAGACCAGCGCCTGATCCCTCAACGGTGACCACCACGGCGCCGGCTTGCTCTCGGGCAACAGTTGTACCGCGATCGTCGTGTATCGGGCAGTATCGCCTGTTTGAGCCCAACGGATGTAGGGCTCGCTGACCACACACCGGTAGGCCTGTGAGGGGCTGTGCTGCGACGAGTGCGCAAACAGCTACTCTGCCCACGTTGTGACGAGGTGGTTGCCGACGTGGCGTACGTGGCATGGATTGGCCGTCTGACCTTCACCTCGGTGGAGGGTTAGCAGGTAACACCCAGTGGTTGGGCACCGCAGCTGCGCCGGGTCGAGCAGGGCTTGGGCCTCTATGGACGACCGTGCGGAGGCTCAGGCGCGATTTAACTTCGTGAGCCGCAACCTGGTCGGTGATTTGGCCGCCGGCGGGCATCAGGTCATCGCCTATGACCGTCGGGGCTACGGTCGCTCGAATCATCGCCCCGTGTGCAATTACCGGGTGCACGCGGCGGACTTGACCACATTGGTGCAGCACCTGGGCGCACCCGCGCATCTGGTGGGCTGGAGTTCCGGGGGCAGCGTGGCGCTGGCGCTCGCGGCGCAGCACCCGCAGCTGTGTCGCAGTGTGGTGGTCATCGAGGCGACCGGGCACGGCCTGCGCTATGCCACCCAGCGACTTTGTCAGGCGGGCTGTAGTGATGCGTCATCGACTTCGTTTGAGTACATCCGCGCAGTCCAAAGACTGACCCGTAGACAGGACCGACCGTGAACTCACGGGTCAATGTCCGCACATGCCGATGAGCGCGCCTTCGATTTGTGGATCAGCCTGCGGTGGTTGCATGGTCATCTGTGCTTCGTTTGCGGGGGTAGCTGAGTTCGGCGAGGTGGCCGTCGGCATGGAGTTCGTTTCGTCGGGGCGGGAATTCCGGATGCTAGCTGGCGGTGGTGAGGGCGGCTGGGTGTCCGTTTCGCAGAGGGTCGGATAGCGTTCGGGCATGTCCCCGGGCTGGCCGGCGCTGTCGTATGCGCAGTGGCGCGCAACGTGCAACACACTGCATGCGCATACCCAGGTGCTAGGCAAGCTGGCGGCCAAGCTTGCTGCGCCCGAGCCGCAATTGCAGCACGCGGCGTTGCGGCTCACGGCGCGGGGATGGGAAACATTGCCGCTGCCCGCCCCGGATGGTTCGGGGTCTTTGGTCGTGGTGCTGGATTTGCGGGTCCACGAGGCGGTGGTTGAGCACAGCGGCGGCCAGGCTCAACGGATCGCGCTGACCCCGAACCGGTCGGTGGGGGAGGTGACCCGGGAGATCCTGGCAGCGGTGCGCGGAGTGGCCGGTGTGGTGAGATTAACCCGACGCCGCAAGAGTGTCGTGGACCGTGCCACTGGATGAAGATGACCAACACGCGCATTACGACCGTGGCCAGGTCAGTGACTATTTCGCTGCCGCGACCCAGGCGGCGATGGTGCTGGCGGCGTTTCGGGCGCCCTACCGTGGGCGCTCAACGCCGGTCAACGCGTGGTGGGGCTCGTTCGACTTGGCGGTGAACCTGTTTTCCGGGTCGCCGGCCGATCCCCCCTCTGACGACTTCATCATGCGCAACGCGATGGACGCGCAAGAGGTCGCCGTCGGCTGGTGGCCCGGTGACGAGCGCTACCCCAACGCGGCGTTCTACGCCTACGCGCACCCAGCGCCGGACGGCTTCGCACGCATGACCGCGGTCCCTGCCGGTGCCCGCTGGGACGACGTCCTGGGTGAGTACATCCTGGACTGGGACCAGGTGCTGGTAAATCCGGACCCGCGCGGCACCGCGCTGGAGTTCGCCCGCTCGGTGTTTCGCCACGCCTGCGCGGTGTGCGCGTGGGATCCAGGCCTGGCCGCCAGCGCCGACGGAACACCGCCACCCATGAGATAAGATCGCGCAGGCGAGCGATCTGACCGAACAAGGTCGAACACCCCTTGCCCCAGCTTCGCATAATGCCAAAGCGCCGGTCGCCGAACTCGACGCCTTCAAGGCGCAACCTGGCGTAACAATCCTGACGAGGTGATTCCGTCCGGCGCCGGCACGTTGAACACGACCTGTCCCTAGGGACGGCGAACCCGTCGCCATTTCGCCACAGCCATCGGCCCGATGCGCTTGGATTCGTCGACCGGGCATATTCGGCGCCGGCTGCCAGGCG
>DASQVU010000266.1:0-2892 GCA_035640615.1 Pseudonocardiaceae bacterium | reverse complement strand
AAATCGCCGCCACCCCAGTCACCGCCGCCGAAATCGCTGCCACCCCAGTCACCGCCGCCGAAATCGCCACCACCCCAGTCACCGCCGCCGTAGTCCACGTTGCTGTAGTCCGCGTTGCTGTCGCCGCCGCTCCAGTCCCCGCCGAAGGCGTCGCTTTGTCCAGCGTCATAGCCCTGTTCCCACGCCTCCGCCGACGCGATCCCGCTCATTCCGGAAAATAACGAGTTGAACAGCAGCGCCGAGCCCAACCCCCAAGCACCACCGATCAGGGCCGGCTTCCACCAGGGTTCGCTGTACCAACCCTGAGGTACGGGGCGCCCAGCTATCCGACCGCCCGGGTAGTAGTGCGGTGTGCTCTCGCTAGGACGTGGTGACGCGGCGTATTCGTGACCGCCAACGTTGACATTGCGGTCCTCGGTAACCGAACCCGCGCCACTCTGGCCGGCGACCGCCGGCAAATCAGGGCCGGGATCCATTCCCATCGCGACTCGAGCGGCCCGCACGTAGTACAGCCCTTCTAGCGCTGTCTGGGTGGCTAGCCGAGTCTGCGCAGCTGTACGCGCGGAATCTAACTGTGAGCCGGCTGCCGTGTAACGCTCTGCTGCATCGGCCAACGCCTGCTTGGAGGGCTGATCAGTGCCAACCAAGTTGAGAACCTGACCGCCGAGTCGCTCCACCCATCGGCGGGCTTCGGCTTTGGCGTCTTCGAGCTGACGTTGCTCGGCGGCTTGCCGGGAGCGCAAGTAGTACGCGGCACCGCCACCGATCAGCAGCACGAGTATCACCACTGAGATAAGCGTGCCCACGATGATCCTCTCTTCCCGACCGAACCTGGTTAGTGCTGACATTACCCGTGACCGCGCCAGTGGTCCGGTGACGCAACAATCTCCCAGAGTGACCGTTGATCGCATCCAGGGCACCGCTCACCGTCTCATCTACCACGGGTGGATGATCAGGTGTTGACACCGAGCCCGCTGGTCACGACCCTCGCCTGGACAAGGGAAGGACCGCAATGATGTCAGCTACACCAATCTTCGAGCAGTTGTGCCGGGAAATTCGCGAGGCGAACACTTCCGTGTCGCAGTGGGATCGTGCGCAGCCGACGATTGCTACCCAGCGAACGGGCCCGGCGCACGCGCTCAAGGAGACCAGCAGCGGTCTGGGGTATGAGCAAGGCAGTTATTTGCCACATCCGCTCGCCACATGGGCGTGCCCAACCGGCTAAATCCCCGGACATCCAAGTCGGGGGCCGTGCGTCACTGCGAACGCACGGCCCCCGCCCCCCTTGGAATGGCGCCTCATCGACAGATCGCTCATCTATAGATGGCCCCCGGAGGCGCCGGTACGTTGTGATGTCCACTACGCGCTGCTGGCCTCATCTACAGTCGCTCTTGAGGTGGCGGTGACGCAACCCCGCGTCAAGATTTCTTGATTGGCGAGTGCAAGTGCCGCCCGAAGCTGAGGATCCCGCATTGGTCTGCCGCTGGATGCAGACGGGTAGCCAGCGATAGCCCGACCGCTGCGTATTGCGAGGTCACGGTCAGGCACGTGACTGGCCACCATGTCAACATGTGGAAAATTCCTCATTCACGGATGTGAAAAGCCCACTCCCATCCGGACGCGGGAGGGCTAGCCTGGACGTAGGTCGGGGGAACAGTCGCATCCACAGTCTTTGGTTCCCGCCGTTCTTACGCGCGTATGTGGCGGTAGCCAGAACGTGACGCGCCTGAAGATTCGGCTCACCTGGCCTAACCCTGCAGAAGCGAACTCGGGGACGGCCCATTAACGATAAGAAAGGGGCCCCGATGCGGCACCGCGTAGGCATCCGGAAAATGGGGTGGGCGGGAACGTGCCTGGCCTTCGCCTCGTCGATCCTCGTTCTGTCCCCACCGGCTTCGGCTGTGGCCCAAGATTCTGATCCAGTGCACCAGGACGGCTTCCGTCACTTCGCCGTCTTTCTGACAGGTGATGAGCTGCGCGATGGCGGAGACCACCACGGATGGGGCATGGCTCGGCTCGATCTCGACCCAGCGAAGGACTCAGCCTGTTACCTCCTCACCTGGCACGAGCTTGATGGTGTGGTGACCGCCTTCCACCTCCACGCCGCACCGCGTGGGCAGGACGGACCGCATTGGATCGATTTCTTCAACGACCAGCACTTCGACGGGAAACGACACACCGTCTCGGGCTGCGTACACAGCCCGCACGGGAAGCTCTTGGAAGTTATCAATGACCCGTCTGATTACTATTTCGCGGTCCACACAACCGAGCACAAAGCCGGGGCGCTGCGGGGTCAGCTTTTTTAACGCACTTTGCGAGCGGAGCCGGATGAAGGTCATCCAGCTCCGCTCGACCGCGCCTAGTCGGCCGACGGCAAGACAGGCGCTGGCCGGCTAGGTTTAGACCGTGTTCACCACCCGCCCCGAGCTGGTCGGCACCCACGGCATGGTGGCCTCGACGCATTGGCTGGCATCGGCGGCCGGTATGGCGGTTTTGGAGGATGGCGGTAACGCGTTTGACGCGGCAATAGCCGCCGGCTTCGTGTTGCAGGTCGTCGAGCCCCACCTCAACGGACCGGGCGGCGAGGTGCCTGCGGTGTTCGCCACCGCTGCGGACCCGACGCCGCGGGTCTTGTGCGGGCAGGGTGTGGCCCCGATGGCGGCGACGCTGGAGCACTTCGAGGCACTGGGGCTCGAGCTTGTCCCGGGTACTGGGTTGTTGGCGGCTACCGTGCCGGGAGCGTGGGATGCGTGGCTGACCTTGTTGCACGATCATGGCACCAAATCGCTGCGGGAGGTGCTCAGCTACGGGATCTCCTATGCGCGCAGCGGTTATCCCGTATTGAAACGGGTCAGCGCGACGGTCGCCGCGGTGGCCGAGCTATTCGCCGAG
>DASQVU010000265.1:0-9718 GCA_035640615.1 Pseudonocardiaceae bacterium | reverse complement strand
CGGGCGGTGGGATCCGGCAGTCATCAGAGCAACGTTGACGGTGACAGTCGGTCAGGCAACGACGGTGCACCGGCGCGGCACTCCACTCGATGAAGATCGAGTTATGGAATTGTGGCGCTCCCACCGGCGGCGCGCGGGGCGTGCAACGCCGCCGGCAGGAGAGTGTGGTTGTGGCCGGCGACCCTTCGACATCTCGGTCGGGGGCACGGACGTTCGCCGGATCGCCGGCCACATGGCGGCTGCTCAGCCTTCGTGGGTGGGGGGGAGCCCCACGAATCAGTGGCGAGACCGCCAGCTCTATGGAGTTGGGTAGTAGCGGGCGGCGTCAGCGTGCGGCAGCCGCGGCCGTAGGGAACATGGCTGCCGGCTGGCGCACCTGCCACCCGCTTCGATCGGCCCTGAGTCTGGAGAAAATCGACTCAGAAGCCGTGGATTCCGCGGAGACGGCCTGCGAAGGCACGCTCTCCGCGGAAACGAGGTGCTCGTGTGCGGCTTGCCACACGCTGCACGACGCCGCACGAGAACGCCAGTGGCCCGAGCACTCCGGACAGCGGCCCCGCGAATCTGGCGCATGCGAGGCGAGCAGAGCTCGCCACCCATGGGCCAAGCGGGGTAGCTCACTGCGTGCTACTGAGAGCAGCGAACCATTGTCGGCACTGTTTGCTAGCTCGTCGAGCATGTCGAGCCGCTCCCATACCGCCTGCCGGAGGATCTGGCCCAGAACCTGGTCCACCTCGCAACTCCACCCTTCCGTGCTCGGTTTGCTTACCCTTACAAGGGCGTCCCGAGAACTTTCAGCCTTGAAAAGGTTGCCACTTGCGATCCCAAGTGGCGCCCGAACAAGGTAGGCAGAGGACGGGGGCGGATTAAACGGGTGACGGGGTGTCCTGCGCTGATCGGCCATGCTATGACGGTGAGCGGCGCATACTGATAGGCGGCACCGATCAGCTTGACCGAAGTGCTCTTCACCAGCGATGACGAGCATGCCTACTCTGCACACGTCGCCCGTCGGACGGCAAGGGGGCGAGATGAACACGACCGGTCAGCAGGACAACCGGCTATCTCTGGAGCGGTGGAACGAACCAGAGATGAAGCGCGCGCTGGCAGATCGCGACATCAGCTCGGTTTACCGCCTGCTTCGGCGGGTCGGTATCTCGCAACGGCACATCGCAGCTTTGACCGGACAATCCCAGTCCGAAGTTTCGGAGATCCTCAAGGGTCGCCAGGTCATGGCCTACGACGTGTTGGCGCGGATCGCCGACGGCCTGGGTATCCCCCGTGGGTACATGGGCTTGGCCTACGACCCGGCGACAGCAACGAGCTTGGTCGGACTCCCCGACCAAGCGGCGGCTGAGGAGGATGAGTCGGTGAAGCGCCGGAAGCTCCTGGCGCATGGAGCTGCCGTGATGTTCGGCACCGCAGTGCTGGGGGCAGACCGCGGGCAATGGCTACCCAGTCCTGCTCAAACACCGGCACCGAGCAACATCGGTATGACGGATGTCAAGCAGGTCGAGGCGGCCACCAGGGCGATGCGTGCACTCGATTACCAGTTCGGCGGTGGGGCGTGCCGGGACGCGGTAGTCGCGCAGCTGTCCTGGGCGCAGCGCCTGCTGGGCGCGTCGGGCACGGATAATGTCCGTCTGCGGCTGTTCCGGGCGCTGGGCGATTTGCAGAACCTAGCCGGCTGGACGAGTTTCGACGTCGGGTTGTTGGACTCGTCACGCAGTCATTTCGCGACTGCTCTGGAGTTCGCCAAGCAGTCCGGTGACTCCAGCCTGATGTCCAACATCATGTACCGCATCGGCCGGGTCTACCTGCACCACGGCGAGCCTAATGACGCGCTCAAGTGGTTCCAGCTGGGTCAGATCGCTGCTCAGGACTCCGGGTCCGAGTTGGCCGTCGCTGTGCTGTGCGGCAACGAGGCCTGGGCGTACGCGATGATGGGCGACGACGTGCAGGCCAAGAAACTGCTTGGCCGTTCCCGCGACGAGCTGGCCCGGGCGAACATGAACGAGGCGCCGGACTGGGCGAGGTTCTACAACGACACCGACATGTACGCCATGATCGGCACCGTGCACAACGAGCTAGCCGCCTTCGACCCGCGCCATGCGGCCGTCGCCATACCCGCCTTCGGCCAGGCGCTAGCCCGTTACGACGATTTGATGGGCCGTAGCGCGGCGTTCACCCTCACCATGCTGGCCACTTCGCATATGCGCCAGGGCGATGTCGACCACGGCGTGCAGGTCGGACGAAAGGCTCTGATGGCGGCGTCGGCGGTGAAATCCCAGCGAGTTACCGACCGGCTCAAGCCACTGGAAATCGAAGCGGCACGGCGATCCACCAATCCCGACTCCCGTGAGCTTTCCTACCTGATCCGGAAACAGCGAAGCGTCTAACGAAATGGAGGGCCGTGGCCGCGCTGTCCCTGGGCTGTGACGAGCGGCTCATCACCGGGCTGCAGGCGGTGTGCGCCGACCTCGGCCTGGACCCAGCTGGTGCCCGGTTGCTCCGCAATGTCAACAACGCGGTGTTCCGGCTGCGCCGGGATCCCGTCGTCGTCCGGCTGGTCACGCTGCCGTCGTATGTCCCGCGGGCCAAGCTGGTCGTCGCTGCCGCAACGGTGTTCGCCGAGCACGACGTGCCGGCGATCCGGTTGTTACCCGGAGTTCCCCAGCCGGTACGCGTGGGCGAGCACGTGGCCACCGTGTGGCAGGCCGTCCGGCCGACCGGTCCCCGACCGGGCGGCGTCGATCTAGCCAACGTGCTGCGCGCGGTACACGCGGTGCCATTGCCGTGCCGGGCGTTGCCCCAGTGGGATCCGCTCACCGATTTCGACAACCGGGTGCGGCACACCACGATGATGTCCCCTGCCGACCGCGACTTTCTGTTGAGTCGCAGCGCAGAGCTGGCCGCTGCGGTCGCCGAGCTGCAGTTTCCGCTTCCGACGGCTGTCGTGCACGGTGACGCTCACCTCGGCAATGTCATACCTGGCCCGGACCGTCCTGTGCTGTGCGACTTCGACTCGTGCGCCGTCGGGCCACCGGAGTGGGACTTGACCCCCGTGGTGGTCGGCAACGTGCGGCTGGGCAAACCCGCTGCTCACGAGCGGGATTTTATCGAGACTTACGGGTTCGACATCCGGAGCTGGGACGGGTTCGAGGTGCTGCACGGCATCCGGGATCTGAAGCTGATCGCCGGGGTGTTTCCCCGGCCCGGGTCTCCGCCGGCCGTGCAGGCCGAGTTCGACCGCCGGATGGCCAGCCTTCGGGCGGGTAGGCGGTTCGATCGTTGGCGGACCGTCCGGCGCTGAACTAGTGCGCCGGTCGAGTTTGGCGTCTACTGTCGGATTTTGTGTCGCCGGCCCGCCCATCGGTGGCGGGAGCGCTTGTCCCGCCGGTCAACGGGCAGGCGCCCCTCAACAGCCCTGCCCTTAGCCCACCGCCGGTTGCCAGTCCGGCGCTGTCCATCTCGCATGCTCGATCGCTGCGCGCGTTGCCGCTGCACCTGCTGCACACCTCGACCTGGACCGACCCGTGGCCGCTCCGGCTGGACGCGCAGGAACTCGGGACGCTGCTCGGTGCGTTGCGCGCCAATTCAGCGGCCGCGTCGGCGCGGCTGGCAGACAATGCCTTGGCACATGTCGCTGCCTCGACAGGTGACCATCCACCACTGCGCCCACCCCAGGTGGTGGCGGCCCTGCACCGGATCTTGACCCGGTCCCGGTTTCTCAAGGGTTCGCGGTCGTGCTTTCCGCTGGAGACTGCGCTGGCGCAGATGCTGCCGTTCGTCGAATCCAGGCAGCCGATCCCGATCCTGACGATCGGATTCCCGTTCAAGCAGCATGACAACGGGCTCAAGGCCGCTGGTCCGTGGCCCGACCTGGCCGAGCTCGGCGCCCTGCTGCGGCTCAAAGAGCTCGACAGCGCCTTCACCGCACTGTATCCGCCCGGTTTACGTGTGGTGGTACTCAACGACGGTGGCTACTCGCGCCCGCGGGGTTGGGCGGAGATGCGGCGCTACCGCCGGCAGCTCAAGCGTTACGCCCAGTTGGTAGGCCTGGGTAATTCAGTGCGGTTCTGTGATCAGTCCCGGTTCGTCGCGCAGGTGCTGGGCCCGCGGGAGTGGAACACCCGGGAACGACACCGTCGCACCTATCAGGCACTGATTTCGACGCTGGCTGGCAGCCCCCGCGCGCTGCGCAGTGCCGCCCTGGTCGACCAGCGGTTGGCCGAGTCGGTGCCAGCTGCGTTGCTGGCTGGTGTGCCATCGTTTCGCGAGATCGTGTCCTCACTGGTGTACTCGGTCCCGGTGCCGGCTCGGGCTGGAACCGACGCTCGGCAATGGGCCTGCCAGGTCCTCGCCTGGCCAGACCAGTTCACTGCCGTGGACCTGCCGCCGGAGTTGGCCGCAGCCCGGCGAGCAGTGATCTGCCGAGCGTGGCAGGACGCCGCGAACTACCTGGCAGCCTCGTTAGCCGATGCGGCTGTCGCCGTCGCCGAGCAGTTACCGCTGCACATCCGCCTGGCCACCGTTGCCTCCCGGCCGGGTTGCAGTGGTTTTTCCTATCTCGGGGGCTCGACGCTGCTGCCCTGGCATGGCACCGGATGCCTGGATGGCCGTGGGCTGCTGTGTGCCGAGTTCCTGGTGAGCCTGGACCATCGGGGTTTCCTGCCGGTGTATTGCGACCTCATCGGGGACGAGCAGCCGTTGCTGATGGTGCCCTTTGCGCGGACCCGGTACGTGCACGGCCGCCGGCAGGTGGACCCCGAGCTGCTGGCCGGTGCCCGGCTCCGGGCTCGGTAGCCCGGAGCCTCACGAGTCGCTGGGCAGGCGGCTGGCTAACGCCGGGTGCCTGTCCAGCGATGATTTGGGCATCTATCTACTGTCAACGGCAGGCGGTGCACATGGTGGCAGGGCGGCACAGGTTGAGCCGGCGGCACCACCGCGTAGTGGCGCGGGACGCTGACTTCCTGGATGGTGTGGTGGAAGCTCAGCTCGCGCTGATCCGCCAGCTCCCCATGGACCAGCGTGGCGAGCTTGCCGAAGCACTGGCGATACTGGTGACGCTCGCGCAAGATCACCGGTATTACCTGCGAGCCTGGATCAGCCGCCGGGAGCTACGCCATCGCATCGACCGTGCCCTGCTGAGCCTCGACGCCATGCCCCGAGTTGCCACCCGCGCTGTCTAACGGCCCCGACATGTCTCCATGTTTGGGTCTGTCAGCGGCGCGTTGTCGGTGCCAAGACATAATGTGACGTCGTGGACTCGGCAGTGCTGCTCGACGCGGCTGTGGTCACCCGGTGCCGGCGCCGGGTGCATCTGGACCACGACCCCGCCGCAATCGACGAACCCCGCGCCGCCTTGGATGCGGCCGCGCAGCGACGGATCGCCGACGCCGCCGCGCATCGCCGTTGGGTCGCCGACCGGCTGGCCGAATATCACACCACCGACTGGGTGGAAATCCCCCCCGAGTTACCCGCGGAGCAGCGGTGCAGCGCCACGCTGGCTCTGCTGCGTAGCCAGGCGCCGATGGTCTGGGGCGGATTGCTGCCAGCCGATCCGCTCGCCGGGCGACGCGGCGGCGTCGATCTGCTGGTGCGGCATCGCGGTGGCTACCTGCCGGTGATCGTCGTGCGGCACAAGGTCACCGATCCCGGCGGCGGGGCACGCACCAGCCCGCTGGCCCAGCCGTGGCTGGCCGCCGCGCGTACCGACCCGGACCGCAAGGTGCGCCCGCAGTCTCGGGACCAGTTGCGGCTGGCTCATACGGTCCGGCTGCTGCAGGCCACCGGGCTGGCGGCCCGCGGTCGGGCTACCGGCGGGGTGATCGGGCTGGAGGCCGACGCGGTGGTCTGGCATGACCTGGACGTACCGACCTGGCCGGGGGGGCGTTCCGCGATGGACGAGTACGACGCTCGATTCGCCGATCGGCTGGCTGTGGCCAGGGCCGCGGCCACGGCAGGGCCGCCGCTGGCCCAGCCGTCCAGGGTCACCGAGTGCCGTTCCTGCCCGTGGTGGCCCACCTGCGGCCCCGCGTTGCGGGCATCCCGGGACGTCAGCATGGTGCTGCGCGGCGAGGACGCGGTGGCGCTACGCGCAGTCGGGGTATCCACCGTCGATGCCCTAGCCGCGTTGGACCCGGCCGGTGGGGCGCCGGTGCCGATGGCGGGGACATCAGTGCGTGACGCGGTGCTGCTGGCCCGGGCCTGGCAGCGGGACCTCACGCTGGTGCGGCGCAACCGGCGGATCACCGTGCCGCGCGCCGAGATCGAGGTCGACGTGGACATGGAGAGCTTCGACGAGGCCGGCGCCTACCTGTGGGGCTGCCTGCTATCCGGTCACGACATCGGGTTGCCTCGCGGATATCAAGCCTTCGCCACCTGGGAGCCGGTGCCGACCCCGGACGAGGCGCGCTCTTTCGCCGCGTTCTGGCAGTGGCTGACCACTGTTCGCCGCCGCGCCGCCGAGCGCGGCCGCAGCTTCGCGGCGTTCTGTTACAACGAGCAGGCGGAGAACCGCTGGATGCTGTCGTCGGCCGACCGCTTCGCCGGTGCACCCGGAATTCCCCCCATCGCCGAGGTGCAGGAGTTCATCGAGTCTGATCAGTGGGTGGACCTGTACGCAGTGGTCAGCGCGGAGTTCCTGTGCGCACACGGCAAGGGCCTGAAGACGATCGCTCCCGCGGCCGGGTTCGCCTGGCACGATCCGGAGGCCAGCGGGGAGAACTCCATGCGCTGGTACTCCGACGCGGTGGGGCTGGCCGGTGGTGAACCAGATCTGGCGCAGCGGGCCCGGCTGCTCACCTACAACTCCGACGACGTGCGGGCCACTCACGCGCTGCGCTTATGGATGAGTTCGGCGCGGGTAAACGATGTGCCTTACGCCGGTGATCTGTAACCGTGCGATTATGAGTGCCAACGGAATGTGAGGGGAGAGGCACATGTTCGTGCGGCGCATCGCGGTAATCGGTTCGGGATACGTGGGTCTGACCACCGGCGCGTGTCTGGCCTCCTTGGGACATCGAGTGGTGTGCGCCGACGTGGATCCGGGCAAGGTGGCACGGTTGTCTGCCGGACAAGTGTCGATCCTGGAGCCGGGGCTTCCCGAGCTCGTCGCCCAGGGCCTGGCCGCCGGGCGGTTGCGCTTCGTGGTCGGAGCCGCCGCTGCGGTGACCGACGCTGAAGTGGTCTTCCTCTGCGTACCAACCCCGATGGGAGCCGGAGGTGCCGCGGATCTCTCCGCCGTGGAGGCGGTAGCCACCGAGGTGCGCTCACTGCTGCCGCCGGGCTGCGTCGTGGTCAACAAGTCGACGGTCCCGGTGGGGACCGCCGCGCGCACCGCCGAATTGCTGAACCGATCGGACGTCGCCGTGGTCAGCAATCCCGAGTTCCTCCGCGAAGGTTCCGCGGTGCAGGACTTCCTCAATCCCGACCGAATCGTGGTGGGCTGCGACGCGCAGGACGCCGCTGAGCGGGTCGCCGCACTCTACGCCAAGCTGGGCGCGCCGACCGTGCTCACCGATGCAGCCAGCGCGGAGATGGTGAAGTACGCCGCGAACTGTTTCCTGGCGATGAAGCTCTCTTACGTCAACGCCATCGCGGAGTTGTGCGAGCGGTCCGGGGCTGATGTGATGGACGTCACCGAAGGTATCGGCTACGACCGGCGGATCGGGCAGGCGTTCCTGCAAGCAGGCCCCGGCTGGGGCGGATCGTGCCTGCCCAAGGACACCCATGCGCTACTGCAGGTCTGCGCCGCAGCGGATTTCGACTTCCCGCTGCTGCAGGCCAGCCTGGACACCAACATTCGCCAGCAACACCGGATGGTCGACAAGGTCCGGGACGCCGTCGGCGGGTCGCTAGCTGGGCAACGCATCGGGCTACTGGGCTTAACGTTCAAGGCTGGTACCGACGACCTGCGCGACTCCCCGGCCCTGACGGTGGCCGCGCTGCTGGCCGCCGAAGGGGCCGACCTGATCGGTTACGACCCCGGAGTGCCCGCTGCGGTGCCCGGCATGACGGACGACCTGCAGGTCACCGACGACCCGCTCAAGGTTGCCTCTGGAGCCGCGGCTTTGGTGGTGCTCACCGAATGGCCCGAGTTTCGGCTGCTGGACTGGGGCCGCCTTGCCGAGCTGGTCGAGCGCCGGATCGTGATCGACACCCGTAACCTGCTCGACGCCGACGTGCTGCGCCGGGTCGGTTTCGAAGTACGTGGCATTGGCCGGCGCTCCACCCGAGCGCTGACCCCGTCCTGACCTGGCTGTGCCCTGTCGCACAGCTCGTCTTGCCGCTCGTCGACTCCTACGTCCCTTACGGCGTCAGGACGGGCGAAAAATCTAGACGTCCGCCGGATGATCTGCTGTGCTTAGCCTTGCCTAATCACTCGATCGAGGGCGACGATGCCATGTACGTCTGCATCTGCCGTGCGGTGACCGAGGCTGTGGTGCGCGGATGCATCGCCGATGGGGCCCGCACCGTCAAGGATGTCGTCAGGCGCTGCGAAGCCGGCACGGGGTGCGGCACCTGCGTCGGCAAGATCGTTGCCTTGCTCGGCACGGGCGCGAGCGAGCTGGGTAGTCCCCTGCAACGCAGTGCCTGATTCGCGCGCTTAACCCTTTATGATCTTTATATAACCTGGTCAGGCCAGGCTCACCTGCGGTGACAACCCTATGCGTTATCGGTAACGTCGTGATCGTCCACGACCGACCCAGAGGGGGTTCGACACTTCATGCGCGGCGATGACGAGGTTATTGCGCTGCTCAACGAGCAACTCACCCGTGAGCTGACCGCCATCAATCAGTACTTCCTGCACGCCAAGATGCAGGCCAACTGGGGCTTCACCAAGCTCGCTGAGCACACCCGGCACGAGTCCATCGACGAGATGAAGCATGCCGAGCGGATCACCGACCGCATCTTGTTCCTGGAAGGCCTGCCGAACTACCAGAAACTGCTGCCGCTGCGCATCGGGCAGACCGTGAAAGAGCAGTACGAGGCGGACTTGGCTGTCGAGATGGAGGCCGTGGACGCGCTGCGCCCCGCCATCACGCTTTGCCGCGAGAAGGGTGACGTCACCACAGCCAACATCTTCGAAGATATCCTCGCCGACGAGGAAGAGCACATCGACTACCTGGAGACCAACCTCGAGCTGATCGACAAGCTCGGTGAGCAGCTGTACCTCAGCCAGCTCGTGGAACGGCCGCCGACCAACGGCTGACGCCGAACTCCCGTGGGCGCGACTACCGTGGTCGGCGTGAGTGATCGCCGACTGTTCGAGGTCCAGGAGGCTCGGGCTTTGCTGCCTGAGGTGCGCCGGCGGGCCGATGCGCTGATCGAGGTTCGGGCAGACCTCACTGAGCTGTCCACGGATCTGCACCGCTTCGGCTCGTCGGCGCTTGGCGGCTTGGCGGAGATGAAGGCCCTGCAAGCCCGGCTGGACCACATGCTCGAGTGGTTTTCCGAACAGGGCATCGAGATCAAGGGTCTCGCGCCTGTCCTGATCGATTTCCCCGCAGAGCTAGACGGGGAATCGGTCCGTCTGTGCTGGCTGGAGGGTGAACTGGAGCTGG
Source organism: Pseudonocardiaceae bacterium (assembly GCA_035640615.1). GTDB lineage: Bacteria > Actinomycetota > Actinomycetes > Mycobacteriales > Pseudonocardiaceae. Next base: position 152 of record DASQVU010000265.1, on the reverse strand, counting down.
CCTGGTACCACCGCTCCGACCTAGGCCTGGCCGGCCGCCGCCGCTTGCCCCGCCGGGGGTGACGGGCGCGGCGTAACCTGGTGGCATGGGTCTGCTCGGACGCGATAAAAGCCGTATGGTGACCGCTGAGGAGGCGCTACCGGGGCGCGCCA
>DASQVU010000264.1:0-2428 GCA_035640615.1 Pseudonocardiaceae bacterium | reverse complement strand
TCGAGCAGGGTTTGCAGCACCCGGACGTCGGCGGGGCGGCCGTCGTCATCAGCCAGCCAAACCCAATCCGCGCCCAGTGCCAGGGCGTGCAGGATGCCCAGTGCGAACCCGCCCGCGCCGCCGAGGTTGCGCAGGGAGGGCAGGTACGTCGACGGGATCGGGCAGTCGTCGACTACGTCCTCGGCCGGGTCCTCCGGCCCGTTGTCCACCACCACCAGGTGATCCGGCAGCCTGGTCTGCTCGCTGATGACCGCCAACGACTTCGCCAACGACTCCCGGCGATGCCGCGTCACCACCACCGCAATTACGCGAGTCATCTGCCGGCCGTCCTCATGGCATCACTCCGGTGAGGGGCGCAGCGGGGTTCTTGTAGTGGGACAGCACGGTGTGCAGGTCACCTTGTTCGCGGATCTCGCCGCGCTCCAGCCACAGCGCGGTGGTGCACAGTTCGACGAGCAACTCGTCGGAATGCGAGGCGAACACCAGGATCCCGGATCGCTCGACCAGCGCGGTGAGCCGGTCCCGGGCCCGTTCCAGGAACGCCGCGTCCACCGCGCCGATGCCTTCATCGAGTAGCAGGATCTCCGGGTCGATGCTGGTCACCACGCCCAGCGCGAGGCGGACCCGCATGCCGGTGGAGTAGGTGCGCAGCGGCATGGACAGGTAGTCGCCGAGTTCGGTGAACTCGGCGATCTCGTCCGCGCGGGCTTCCATCTGCTTGCGGGTCATGCCCAGGAACAACCCGCGGATGATGATGTTCTCGTAGCCGGAGATTTCCGGGTCCATGCCGACGCCCAGGTCGAACACGGGCGCGACCTTCCCGACGATGCGTGCGGTGCCCTTCGTCGGTTCGTAGATCCCGGACATCAAGCGCAGCAGCGTCGACTTGCCGGCCCCGTTGTGCCCGATCAGGCCGACCCGGTCGCCGTGGCGCAACGAGAGGCTGACGTCGCGCAGCGCCTCTATGACGGGCACTCTGGCGTCGACCCCGATCTTGCCGCCGGCCCGCCCGACGGTGCCCAGCACCGCTTTTTTCAGCGACCTCGTCTTGGCGTCGAAGATGGGAAAGTCGACGCAGGCGCCGCGCACGTCGATGGAGACCATGTCGCTATCACACCCAGTACGAAACTCGAGCCCGGTAGTTGCGCAGGACCACCAGCGCTACCGCCCACCCCACCACAGTGATGGCCAGGGTCACCACCCAGTGCCGGATTTCGAACGACTCCCCGATCATCGGCCGGCGCAGGATCTCGACGAAGTGCAGGAACGGGTTGAGCTCGGCCAGCCGGGCGCGGCTTGCACCCGGGCCGCCCTTACTGATCAGGTCCTGGTAGTTCCACACGATGGGCGTCATGAAGAAGCTCAGCGTGACGACGCTGCTGGTCACCGGTGGGATGTCGCGGTAGCGAGTGGCGATGATCCCGATCAGGATTGCTACCCAGACCCCGTTGAGCACGATCACCGCCAGCGCTGGGATGGCCAGCAGGCTGGTCCACCCCAGCCGCCGCGGGAAGATCAGCAGCAGGGCGATCCAAACCAGGGCGTTGTGCGCGAAGAACAGCAGTTGCCGCCAGACCAGCCGGAACACGTGCACGCTCAACGGCGCCGGCAGGTGCTTGATCAGGCCTTCGTTGCGGATGAACACCTCGGCGCCCTCGTTGATGCAGCTGGCCATGAACTGCCAGATGATCAAGCCGACGGCCAGGTAGGGCAGGAAGAACGCAATCGGCTGGTCGAACAGTGCCGCGTACAGCAGCCCCATGCCCAGCGCTTGCACCCCTAGGCTTATGGTGATCCAGAAGGGGCCGATCACCGACCGCCGGTAGCCCTGCTTGATGTCCTGCAAGCCCAGGTGGCCCCACAGCCGGCGCTGCTGCAGTCCCGCCGCGAGGTCACCGAACGCCCGCGACCAGCTCCGGGTCTCGGGTGCACGGGCTTTAATCTCAGCCGGGGTCACCGTGTCCTGCATGATCCGCGAGGGTACTAGGGCCCACTTCAGGCCCGTGGGCTGACGTGCTCGCCCATCGGTCGCCGCGCTGGTGTGGCGAAATTCGACGGCGGTGGCTGGGGTGTGGGAGCCTCCTGCCTCGTCACTGCCCGGGGCGCCGGCAGCGCTGCCGTTCGTCACCGCGGTGGTCGACGATCCGGACGGCGAGTGCAACTCGGTGCAGAACTACCTGGTGGTCACCGTCGCGGTGCGGTTCGACCTACCAGGGCGCTACGCCTACCACTGCCCCATCATCGAGCACGCGGATACCGAGATGATGCGGCCGTTCGTCGCCACCGTTTTGGACATCGCCGGCGGTATGGCGCCCACGTGACCGCGACACACGGTGCACGAGCGCGACACAGGTGGCACGGGGGCGCGACACGCCGGGAACTAGAGGTACTGGCCGGTGCCGGAGCCTCGGGGGCCGGGTTCGCCGGG
>DASQVU010000263.1:0-3822 GCA_035640615.1 Pseudonocardiaceae bacterium | reverse complement strand
CTGTGGTGGAAGCCGGTGGCGGGGGTGGACGAGGCCTCCCGGGAATGGCTCATCGAGAAATACCCGAACTGGGACACCGTCTACGGCGACAAGTGGCGGGTGATCGCCGAGAACATCAACTCCGGCAACATGGAAGCGACCCTGCCGGAGACACTGCCGTGGCTGTGCAGCATGTGTCATCTCCCGACTTGCAACGCCAACTACGGCCGGGACGGCAAGTGGCGGGTGCGCAACTACTCGCTCAAGCACAACGGGATGACCTACCACTTCTGCACCAAGGGTTGCCGGCAGATCTGGTGGGAAGACCGCGACAACCTCAACCACACCACGGTGGTCGAGCGCTTCCTGCTCGGTGAGGTCCAGCCGATGGATGTCCCCGGGATCCTGGGCTACATGGGCCTCACCCCGGACGTGATGGGCGACGACGCGCACAACTACCAGTGGGCCCGCTCGTTCGCCCCACCCGAGCTGGCCGGCACAGCGGGAGGGCGCTGAGATGACCGAGACAGCCCAGCCAACCGAGGCGACCGACGCAGCTGCCGAGCCGCAGCTGGTGCCGGTCAACGCCATCTTCGCCGATGACTTCGTCGAGATCCTGGTGGCGATCACCACCGCCGACACGATCGCGGAAGTCGCCGGCAAGGTTGCCTACCACGTCGAGGGCAAGCGGGTGCGCGCCCGTGACGCCGAGAAGGTCGTCTACCACAACGACCGAATGCTGGCGCCCGACCAGACCGTGGCTGAGGCCGGCATCGCGCCGTTCGATCACATCCGCGTCGATTACGCCGACGCCTAGGAGGGAGCTCGCGATGGACAACGCAGTGGGACCCATCCTGCGGTCAAGTGATGAGGTCGATCAGGTCGTCGCCGCCATCTACGACGACAACCCGAACACTGAGATTGAAGTCACGGACCGTGGCGCTTACGTGCGGATCCACGCGTCCGATCACCTGCGGGTGACCGCGAAGTCGCTCAAACGCCACCTGGGAGCAGACTTCGAGATCCGCTCACTGGAAGCGATGATGTCTGCCTTCGCGGGACGGATCAATACGACGTCGGACGCCGTCGAGTGGTCGCTCGGCCCGGCCAAGGCACCGGTTGGTTGAGGGAGAAAGACATGTCAGCGACAACCGATCAACCAGCCAAGCGCCGCCTGCGCACCTGGAGTGCCTTCGGCGACATCAAGCGCCGCCCATCCGATTACGAGATCGGCACGCAGGGCATGAACTACACCCTGCGTGAGGGCCGGAAGGCCCCGTTCGAGCAGAACCCATCCTCGCCGGCCAACCTGTGGATGCGGACATACCGGGACGACTCGCCGCTGCAGGTTGACGACTGGGAGAGCTTCCGTGACCCAGACATGCTCAGCTACCGGGCCTACGTGACCCAGCAGCATGAGCAGGAGACCAAGGTCGGCGGGGTACTCGAGCAGTACGCCGCGGCAAATGCCGACGCGCAGCTGGCGCCCGAGTGGCGGGCAACGTTGGCGCGGCTGTTCACCACGACGCGGTATCCGATGCATGGCGCGCAGCAGGTGCAGGCCTACATCGGGCTAATGGCGCCATCGCCCTACATCACCAACCCCGCAGCGTTGTCCGCCGCCGACATGCTGCGCCGGGTGACGCTGGTGTCCTACCGCACCCGGGAACTCCAGCTGGCCTGGCCCGACGACGGCTTCGCCACCGGCGAGCGGACCATCTGGGAGTCGGACGAGGCCTGGCAACCCACCAGGCGGGCCATCGAGCTGGCGCTGACCGCCTACGACTGGGGTGAATCCTTCACCGCGATGAACCTGGTGCTGCTGCCGACGCTGGACGACGTGCTGCTCCGCCAGCTCGGTGAGGTCGCCAGGGACAATGGTGATGACCTCACCTGGCTGCTGACCTCGTTCCTGCGGCGGGACGCGCAGCGGCGGGAAAGGTGGAGCGGGGAACTCGCCCGCTTTGTCGTCGCGCAACGGCCCGGAAACGCCGGCGTGCTGCGGAAGTGGATCGACAAGTGGTCGCCGCTGGCGGACGAATCGGCCGCCGGTCTGGGGTCGCTGCTCGATAACCATCCCCGGCAGGGCCGGGCGGCCTCCGAGGTTGCCGAAGCGGCAGCGGCGGCCCGCGAGCGGCTGCTCGCCGGGGCCAGCCCCGGCCTGGCATCGGCCGATCCTGCCGCCGTCAGCTGATCATGGCCGAAATCCAGCAGACGGTGTGGACCCCGGTCATGGAGCTCGACGAGCTGTGGGAGGGCGACATGACCGGGGTGCAGGTCGGCACGGTGAAGATCCTGCTGGTCAACGTCGACGGTGAGATCCGTGCCTACGAGAATCGCTGCCCCCACCAGGCATGGCCGCTCGACCAGGGCGATCTCGACGGCCGGGAACTTACCTGCGCGAACCATCACTGGGTGTTCGACGCCCTCACCGGCAAGGGCGTCAACCCGGACGACTCCGCGCTGCGCTCCTTCCCGGTGAAAGTCGACGAGGACGGGATGATCTGCGTGGCGGCGCCGTGACGAAACCGGTGTTCGTCATCGTCGGGGGAGGTCCGTGCGCCGCCTCCGCCGCGGCCACGCTGCGCTCGGCCGGCTTCGACGGCCGGGTCGTCATCGTCGCAGACGAGACCGTGCCGCCGTACCAGCGGCCGCCGCTGTCCAAGGACTACCTGACCGGCCAGCTCGATGTTGGCGAGCTGCCGGTGCGGCGTGCGAGCTGGTACGCCGAGCACGAGGTCGAGCTCCGGCTCGGCGAGCGGGCCGAGCGGATCGACGATCGCGAGCGGGTAGTCCGGCTGGGAGGCGGCGAGCGGCTGGGTTACGACGCGCTGCTGCTGGCCACCGGCGGACGGCCGCGACCGTTCGGAGGCCTCCAGGGATCGGCAGCTTCGGAGCGGGTGGCCTACCTGCGCACCCGCAGTGACGCCGATTGGCTGGGCGCACGCCTGCGGCAGGGTGAGCCGCTGGTGGTGCTCGGTGGCGGGTTCATCGGGTGCGAGGTCGCTGCCTCGGCGCGCCGGCTCGGTGTCAAGGTCACCGTGCTTGAGATGGCGCGGGTTCCGCTCGAGCGGGCGCTCGGCGCGGAGGTCGGCAGCCAGCTGGCCGAGATCCATCGGGATGCCGGCGTCGACTTCCGCACCGGAGAGCAGGTGCGGTCGGTGTTCGAGACGGCGGATGGGCTGGTGGTGACCACCGAGCGCAGCCGGCTGGAGTGCGGGTTGCTCCTTGCCGCGGTCGGGATGGTCCCGAACACCGAGATCGTCGCCGGTACCTCGGTGAAGTGCGAGAACGGCATCGTCGTGGACGAGCATTGCCACACAGCCGTTCCCGGGATCTACGCCGCAGGCGATGTCGCGGCGCACTATCACCCGATGTACGGGCGTCACCTGCGGGTGGAGCACCATGACAACGCGATCAAGCATGGTGCGGTCGCGGCGCGGAACATGCTCGGCGAGGATGTCGCCTACGACGATCCGCACTGGTTCTGGTCCGATCAGTACGAGCACAGTCTGCAGTCGGTCGGATTCGACGAGGGCTGCGACGAGGTGGTGGTGCGCGGATCGATCGCTGAGCGATCCTTCGCCCGGTTCGCTCTGGCGGACGGCCGGGTCCGTGCTGTGGTCGCGCTCGACCGCAGTCGCGACATCATCGCGGCTCGCAAGCTGATCGCGGCGGGGGTGCAGGTCAGCGCCGCCGCCCTGAGCGACGAGTCCGTCGACCTGCGGCGCCTGGCCCGAGCGGCCGGGAGGTGAGAACACTGCGTAGCGATCCGGATATGCCCCACGAGGGCAGCGGCAGTAGCAAGGCGACGGTCATTGGGCACAACAGCCAAGCCCGACT
>DASQVU010000262.1:0-4054 GCA_035640615.1 Pseudonocardiaceae bacterium | reverse complement strand
GGCCCGCGGGCACACGTCACATTGGATTCGACCATCGTCCAACCGGTGCCAATACCTGGTCGGCACGGTGTAGGGGTCAGTTGAGCTGATCTCTGCGGCCACTGCCTTCTCCTCGCCGTGGTCGGTCCCGGCGCCGAGGGTCAGAACTGGGCAGCTGAGCGGTCAGCCAGCGCGTAGGTGACTCCGGAGGCCACCGCCGTGACCGTGAGCACCGATGGCCAGGCACCGATCTTTTTGGCTAGCGGGTGTGAGCCGCCGAATGCGGCGGCGTACACGCCGAGGAGCAAACCCATCACGCCAGGGCCGGAAGAGCGCAGCCATAAGCGTCCACAGAGGGCTCCGGCGGCGGCGAGGACTGCACCACCGAGCTCCCGGCGGCCGGTGTAGCGCGCGGCGGCGAAGCCGCCGACGAGGCCGGTGGCGACAACAGGGGCGGTCGGAAAGGTAGCCATGAGCTGAACGGTACGCGGGCCGCCACTGCGTTCAAGCTACGGCAGGACGGAGCGGACCGACTCCGGTGAGCGGCCGACCACTGCGGTTCCATCGTCAGCGGTGATGATCGGCCGCTGGATCAAGATCGGGTGGGCGGCCAGCGCCTCGATCCACCGCATGCGGTCTGCTTCCTCGCGCGGCCACGCCGCCAGGCCGAGCTCGGCCGCAACGGGCTCGCCCATGCGGGTGATGTCCCAAGGCTCCAGCCCGAGGCGCCGCAGAACTTCGTCGATCTCCTGAGCGCTCGGCGGTGCTTCCAAGTAGTACCGCACCGTGTAGTGGGCGCCTTCCGCGTCCAGCAAAGACAATGCGGAGCGGCACTTGGAGCAGCTCGGATTGATCCAGATCTCCATGACCTCATCTTTCGGTGTCGGTTGCGGCCCGATGGCTCGTGATACTGCTATTTAAGGCCGGCGCGACGTGGGTGGTGTGCCAGTGCCGGATGAGGCCGGCGACGCGTGCAGGATCGTCACACATCGGGAAGTGGTTGCCGCGGGTGATGACTTCCTGCTGCGCAGTGGGGAACAGGTCCCGCCATCGGGGTTGGAAGCCGAAGGGGTCGTTGCGTTGCCCGAAGATGCTCAACAGCGGCAGGGCGGCCAGAGGGCCTCGCAACGCGATTTCCACCTGGTGGTGCAGCGTGTCGGCAGTGAGCAGGTCGGCGAAGCAGCGGTGGGTGTTACGGCGTGCTCGTTTGTCCATGCCGGCCCGCAACGCCTTGCGATCGGCCTTGGTGAGGTGCCGGCCGGCACCGAAGCGAGTGGCGGCCAACCGGGGTAGCCAGCCCAGTGCGGCGTCGGTTTCTCGGGCCAGGGTGCTGCCCATGATGGTGAGCATGGTGCGTAACGCCGCTCCCGACGGCCGCCAGCCGAAGGTGTTCAGCGCAACCAACCCGGCGATGCGTTCCGGTCGCCGGGCGGCGGTGGCAAGTCCGGCAGGTCCGCCGACGTCGTGTAGGACCAGGGTAAGCGCGGGCAGGTCCAGCTGGTCGATCACCGCGCCCACCGCGCTGGCCGCACCCCCGAGCGAGGTCGCCCGCGGTCCCGGGTCGGAGCTGCGGCCGGAGCCGGGTACATCGAGGGTGATGCAGCGATAGTGCGGGGAGAGCTCCTCGAGCAGGTCGCGCCACACCATGCTCCACAGCCCGACGTGGACGAACAGCAGCACCGGACCGGTGCCGGTATCGGTCACGGCGATTTCACCGGCCGGGGTGGGTAGCGCGTAGGTCGGGTGCTTCCAGGTGCTGGACGGCAGCCACGACGGCCGGGGAATAGGGCTCAACGGCCGGCGCGCGCGGGGCGCGGATTTTGTAGGGATGCGGCACACGAGGTTCTCCTTGGGCGGATCAGAATCCGGTGAGATGGACGTCGAGGGTCACGTCCAGATGGCGGGCCACCATTCCCCTCACCCGGGTGAGACCGAAGGCGTAGCGGTCCAGGCGGGTCGAGGCGGCCAACCGGGCCCCATGGACAGTGAGATCCAGCCGCACGATGACTAACTCCACCGGGTGGGTCCGACCGTGCGCGGTGAGCGCACCGCGGAGCACCCACCGGTCACCGTCGTGGCCTAGCCGGGTGGAGGCGAAGCTGATCTGCGGATAGGTAGCGGTGTCCAGCAGCAGCGGGGAACGCACATGCCGATCGCGGATCCGGCGGCCCGAGCGGAAACCTGCGGCGTCGAGCGTCGCGGTGACGGTGGAATCAGTGAAGGGATCGGCGATATCCACCATGCCGCCAATGATCGGGACGGTGGCGTGCACCGTCGCCAGCCCGAACAAGTGCCGGGTAGTGCATTTCACCGAGGACACGGCGGGGTCGATGCGGTAGGTGCCGACCGCCAGCATGCCGATCCCGAACTGCGCTGAAGTTGTCATCGTCTCTCCCCGGGGTGGGCGGTGGTTGGTGGGAAAGACGGCCTCAACGCGGCAAATGTGACTCCGCAGGGCAGCCGGCGTGGCGTGCCGTCACATCGCAAGCTCGTGCTACGTCATGACCACCGACAAGACTTGCCGGCAGCGGGGTGGGTCATGGACAGACGAGACTGGCTAGCGGGTCAGTTCGAGCAGCAACGGCCCTACCTACGCGCGGTGGCTTACCGCATGCTTGGGTCGCTTAGCGCTGCCGAGGACGCTGTCCAGGAGTGTTGGATTCCCCTGGACCGCAGCGATTGTCGACCTGCGCCAGTGGCTGACCACCGTGGTCAGCCGCATCTGCCTGGACATGCTGCGCTCCCGCCGTGCCCACCGCGAGCAGCCGGTCGGGACCTGGTTGCCTGAACCGGTGCTCTCTGAGGAGCCCAGCCCGGGCCCCGAGGACCACGCCGTGCTGGCGGACTCGGTCGGCATCGCATTGCTGATGGTGCTGGAAACCCTCGCGCCGGCCGAACGGCTCGCCTTCGTGCTGCACGACGTCTTCGCTGTCCCCTTTGAAGAGATCGCCCAGATCGTGGGGCGCACCCCGCAGGCAGCCCGCCAGCTGGCCAGCCGAGCGCGGCGCAGGGTGCAGCACGCCCCCACCCCCGACTCCGACCTGATCGGCCAGCGTCGCGTCGTGGACGCCTTCCTCGCCGCGGCCCGTGACGGCGACTTCCAGGCGTTGCTCACGGTGCTCGATCCCGAGGTGGTGTTCCGCGTTAATGTCGGCGGGGGGCACGCAGGCGTCGTGGTGCACGGAGCGCCCGCGGTGGCCAAGCAGGTACTGTCCGCCGCGCCGCGATTTGCTCACCTGGCCAGCCCGGTTGTGGTCAACGGTGCCGCCGGTGCGCTGTTCGGATCACGAGACAAGCCCGTCAGCGTGGCCGGCTTCACCGTCGTCAACGCTCGGATCGCGACCATCGACATCATCGCCGACCAGGAAAAGCTGCGCCGGCTCAGCATCGTCCCCTAGACGCCCTCGCCGCCAGCCTCGTGCGCCCGGCGAATCCAGACGGCATAATTGCAGCAGGTACCTGCGGTCCTACTCTAAGTGGATGGCGAGTGACGAGCGGGGGTCGGACGTCGTCAAGCGGGGAAGAGACGCTGTGGCGCAGGCAGTACGCGCGCTGCGCGACGTGGTGGCCGCGATAGACGCTGGTGAGGTGCCCGACTCAGGGGTGCTGCGTAACCACCTGGTGGGGGTCGTGGTGACGCTCGACATGCTCACTGCTGAAAACAATCAGGAATGTGCGCGATAACCGGACCTTCTCGGCTTCGAGCATGAGCATCATGCCGACCAGTGCGGGCGTGCCGAACGCGGCAGGTTCCGAGGCCTGGTTAGCGCCGTCGCGGTGACCTGCTGCGGTCCGCCCAGGCGCAGCCGATCGCGCACAACCCCAGCGCGGTCAGCAGCAGCGGGGTGAGGATCACCGCAGCCATGGCCAGGGTAGGCATGTGTTTGATCTCCGCGGCTGCGGCCAGGCCGACGTTTCCGACGACCACCAGCACCGCGGCGCAGCAGATCCAGGCTGCCCACCGGGAAGCACCCGGCGGTGTGTGCGGCACCGGCAGATTCGGCCTGATCGGATCGTCACCGGGCGCCGAAGGAGGCTTCTCGAGCGTCGAACTGCTCGCCCCGGCGGGCGGTGC
>DASQVU010000261.1:0-3637 GCA_035640615.1 Pseudonocardiaceae bacterium | reverse complement strand
CGAGCCACAGACCAGTCATCGGACGACCTCGCTACGCTCAGGCGACCTGCAGTTGCAAGTTAACGAACTTCGACACGCGGAGTTACTGAAGTCTTTCTCACCCAGATGATTGCTTGGTTCAGTTGCATAATCAACTTCTGGCCTTCCCACAATCACGTCTCGTGTCGATGACGGTACTGCTTGAGGGCTTCTGGTTGCGTCGGCACCAGATGGCTTTCGACCAGTGGTGTCCGGCTTGCCGCGTCCTGCCTGCGACGCTGTCTGATTTGACCGTTCTGCTCTTGGAAGCCAGCGCGTTCAACCCGCCTTAGCCATTCCGGCGTGCACTGACATTCGTTTTTCGCGCACGTCTCGGCTCGCCCGGCAGTAACTGCTCCTGCTTTTCGGCTGCGCACATTAACCGCTCTAGGTCGCGCTCATCTTTTCAACCGTCATCCCACGGAGGATTCGTGTTCAAGCTCACCCGCCGATGGCACATCGGGTCCATCAGTCTCGCCACACTGCCGGTTCTGCTGGGCGGCATGCTCGCCGCATCTCCGCCCGCCCCAGGCCGCTCCTGCGGTGGTCGTCTCGACGTTCAAGACCCTCCACCGGCGCATCTTCACCGCGACGAACCATCTCGTCGACCTACCCGACGTCAGGCCCAGCGGTGTACCCAGGTCCCTGGCGCAAGGAGTACCTCGTGTGGGCCGGCGACGGTAACGCCGCCGACACCACCGGCAGGGAGATCAAGGACACCCCGCTGCAGGTCAACCCGGTGAAGGCGACTGAGGTCGACGCCAAGGACGCTCCGCCGGGACCGGACTTTCACGCAATTCGCCGGGGTGCTAGCCGGGTTTAGCCTGTTCGCGTCGATGGCGCTCACCAGCGCGGCACCGGCCTGGTCGATGGCTCAGGCGGTACTCACCATGCTGGTACCGGCGCTGCTGGCGCATCGGTTGGCGGCGGCCGCGGCGCTGCTGCTGACTGGGCTGATCAGTTACGAAGCTTGCGCCGGGCAGGCCGCCGCGGAGTTCGCCGCCGGCCTGGTGCACGCCGCAGCAGCGTCGGTGTGGCTGGGTGCCATAGCGAACACGACAAAATGCAAATCAATATGGCCCGCGCGCCCAATGCGTCACATTGCTATTGACAAAGCGGCCGATGATCTGTTGTGCTCAGTTCGTATTCGCGCAGGTGCTCACTCGGCGACGGCACGTCGATTACCTCTCCGTCGTCTCCCACGCCTGTTGTCGGTAAATTTTTAACCGGCTCACGGTGGCTACCCATACCTGACCGCTTGGTCGCCGTATCGGGCTTGCCGCTGATGATCGTGGAAAGTGAGCGATGGCCGTGCATAGCGCATGGCCAGCGCCCACTTTCGATGATCATGTCGCGGTCCGCCCGGTCCAACGAGGGCAGCAGCCGACGACGTCAGCTATCTCAGACAGCTAACCGCTAAGGGCTTTCTCACTTGGGTTTCGGCTGGCGCCTTCCCACCATGCCAGCTCGACCAGTAACCGTTTTTATCGATTGCCGAATTGGCCTGTCCAAATGCGCCCGAATATTGAACTACGCCAGGAGATCCATCATGTCAGAAAACGCGACGCAGAGCCGTTGAAGTTCGCTTACTGGGTGCCGAACGTCAGTGGTGGGCTGGTCACCAGCACGATTGACCAGCGCACCGACTGGGGATTCGACTACAAAGGCCCGGGCCACCGACGTGGCGTTGGAGGTCAGCAGCCGGATCTTCGAGGTCACCGGTACCCGGTCGACCACCGCAGCGCTGGGCCTGGACCGGCACTGGCGCAATGTCCGCACCCACACGCTGCACGACCCGGTCGCCTACAAGCGACGAGAGGTCGGAGCCTTCCTGCGGCGCGACGAGATCCCCGAACCCACTTGGTACTCCTGACCACCATCCCTGGTGGCCGGTGGTGACTCGCCCCCACCGGCCACCACACCCGACCCACCCGCTTGGATCCGACAGAGGTGAGATCACGATGCCCTCGATCGTCGTTTTGGCCGGCAGTCCCTCAGCGACCTCGCGCACCGCCGCGGTGCTGGATCTGCTCGCTTTGCGCCTGACCGGGCACGGTCATGACGTGCGCCTTGTCCCGATCCGGGAGTTACCGCGAGGGCCGCTACTGGCCGCTGACGCGCACCACCCGGCGATCGCTGACGTCCTGGAGGCGGTCGCCAACGCGCGTGGTCTCATCGTTGCCTCGCAAGGCGGCATACACCGGGCTGCTCAAGGCCTTCCTCGATCTACTACCGCAGTACGCGCTGGGCGGAAAGACCGTGCTGCCGCTGGTCACTGGAGGTACCCCGGCGCACGTGCTGGCCGTGGACTATGCGCTACGCCCCGTGCTGGCCCGATGGGCGCCCAGGTCGGCCAGGGCTACTTCGTGCTCGATCAACTGATCAGCGTGGGTGCGGCCTCCGGCCCAACGCTTGCCCCGGCCGCGGAACGACCACTGCTGAGCATCGTCGATGCGTTCTCCGAGGCGGTGGCCTCATTCCGCCCGGTGACGGTCACTGTCTGAGGGCGTCCGCCAGTACCGCGTTGACCTGATCGGTCTCGACGAGAAAACCGTCGTGCCCCCGCTGCGACTGGATGACCTGTAGCTCAACGCCGAGCAGGTCAGCGAGCTCGGCTTGCTGGTGCAGCAAATAGAGCCGGTCGGAGTCCACCCCGACAATCGTCGGCCGCGCGCGCATCTGGCGTAGCGCGGTGGCGGTGCCGCCCCGGCCACGACCGATCTCGTGACTGTTCATTGCCTCGGTGAGCGCGACGTAGCTGCCCGCGTCGAAGCGGTCCTGCAGGCTGGTGGCGGCATGGTTCAGCCACGATTCGACGGCGAACCCTTCGTCGAGCGGGTCGCCTCCGGCCATGGCGGTCCGGCCGAACCGGGTATCCACCTCGGCGGCACTGCGGTACGTGAGGTGCGCGATCCGGCGGGCGATCGCCATCCCGGTGACGGGGCTGCTGGGGGTGTCGTAGTAGTCGCCGTCCTGCCAGTTCGGGTCGGCACGAATCGCGTCGATCTGCACCCGGCAGGTCGCGATCTGGTCGGCGGACGCCTCGGCGCCGACCGCGAGCACGATCGCGCGGTCCACCCGGTGGGGCTGGCACAGCGCCCACTCCAGCGCTCGCATACCACCCATCGACCCCCCGACCACAGCCGCCCAGGACCGCACCCCAAGAGCGTCCGCCAGCGGCACCTCGGCGGCTACCTGGTCCCGGATCGTGGTCGCCGGCCACCGGCTGCCCCAGGGCCGCCCATCGGGCGCCAGCGACGAGGGACCCGTCGAGCCCTGGCAACCACCGAGCACGTTCGTGCACACCACGAACCACCGGTCGGTGTCGATGCCCAGTCCAGGCCCCACCACGCCGCGCCACCATCCCGCGGTCGGATGGCCCGGCTCGATGTCCCCGGCCACATGGCTGTCCCCGGACAGGGCATGCAGCACCAGCACGGCGTTGTCCCGATCAGTGCTCAGCCGCCCCCAGGTCTCGTAGGCCAACTGCACCTGAGGCAGGGCGCCACCACGTTCAAGGACCAGCCCGGGCAGCGTGACGAACTGCCGGCGGCCCGGTGGGTCGCCGGCGCGCCATGCTCCCCTGACGGCGGTGCCCGACAGGGTCATCGTTGCCGGC
>DASQVU010000260.1:0-2315 GCA_035640615.1 Pseudonocardiaceae bacterium | reverse complement strand
GGTGTTGCTCACCGCGCATCAGCACCACCATCAGCCGGCGCCCGTTGCGCTGTGCGGCGTCAAGTTGGGTGTGCCGGGCGTCGTCCGTGAACCCGGTCTTGCCGCCCAGCGCGCCGGGATAGCTCCTGAGCAACTTGTTGTCGTTGTTGACCACGAAACCCGGCCGGTTGCCAAAGCCGGGGAAATCCGCCTGCCGGGTGCCCAGCAGCTCGACGAGCAGCGGACGGTTGAGCACCTGGCGGAAGGCCAGCGCCAGGTCGTAGGCCGATGCGCTCATCCCTGGACCGTCCAATCCGGACGGGGTGGCAGCGCGGGTATCCAACGCTCCCAGTCTGGCGGCCAACTCGTTCATCTGCTTCACCGTCTCGGCCACCCCGCCTAACTGGCCAGCCAACGCGTGTGCGGCATCGTTACCGGACGCCAGCAGCAAACCGGTGAGCAACTGGCGGACGGTGTAGTGGCCGCCGGGGCCGATGCCGACCCGGCTGCCGTCCTGGTTGGCGTCGGCGTCGGTGCCGACCACCACCCGGTCGAGCGGCAGCTGATCCACCACGAGCAGGGCGGTCAACAGCTTCAACGTTGACGCTGGGCGGTTGCGCGCGTGCGGGTCCTTGGCCGCAAGCACCTCACCGGAGTCCGCATCGGCGATCAGCCAGGATGCCGCGCTGATCCCCGCGGGCACGGGCGGCGCGTCATCGGGCAACACCAGACCGCACTCGCCCATCCGCGGGCCACCCACTGGCGAGTCGGGCATCGACATCGGCGGGGGCGTCATGGTGCCCGGCCGCGCTGCCTCCGATGCATCGACCGGCGGCGGCGGGGCAAGCTGTGGCAAGCAGGCAGGCTGCGCGGCGGCGAGTGCCGTGCCCAGCTGCGCCATGGTGCCCAGTACGGCGACTACACCCAAGACCGTGATGAGTGCCAGTAGGACTCGGAACTGGGCTATCCGCACTGGACGAGGCTAGCTCGCCGGGCGGTGCGGACCGGGGTAGGGGATGCTCGCGACATCAAAACTGATGTCGACTGGCCTGCGTTGCGCTTTGCCGCAGTACCGGCTGCAACGTCGAGAACACCTCCTACGGTCTGACACCGTGCGCCAAATGCGCGATGGCCGGCCAGCTACGGCCAGCTACGGCTGGCCGGCGGCGGGCGATACGTGGCGGTCGCCTAGCGCTCGGGTACGGGTGACTTGCCGGTGCCGTGTGGGGCCAGCCCAATCGCTGCGGCCGTCAGATCCGCTACGAAAGCGGCGGTCGAGCTGCTTGCTGGACACCCCACATGGGGCATCCGGTCAGTGGCCGAGCTGTTATCGGATGCGTTCAGCTCAGGACACGACGCCCTCAGCGGTGTCGCCACCGTCCTCGGCGGGTTTGGTCTGCCGGCCGCGGGTGCGGCGCTGCGCTGGACGCGGCGGCGGCGGTGGCGTGGCAGGCAGCGCAGCTGGTGCGGTGCCACCCATGATGATCTCAGCGAAGGTGGCCATCGCCTCGTCCAGCTGCGCGGTGTAGCGCATCTCGGACTCTTCGTTCGCCCTGCGAATCAGGCCGAACAGCGACTCGACGTCGGGGCGGTGGGCCAGCGCGCCGTCCAGCGCGCCCAGGCGCTCGGTGATCGAGCCGATCCGACCAACGACGCCCTCTTCGATCCCATCCAGCCGGTGGGACAGCGAGTCCAGCCGCTTGGTGAGGGACTCGACCGCACCCGCCAGCGATTCCTGCACGCTCTTGTCGACCTCATCTAGTCGGTTGCGAAACCCGGTCTCGATGGCGCCGATCTGCTCGCGCACCGGGCCGTGCACGGCGGCGGGCAGCCCGTCGGCCTTGGCGTCCTGCCGGTCCAGGTGGTGATCCATATCATCGATGCGCTTGTGCAGGCCAACGATCCGGTCCTCCAAACCGTCCATCCGGCCGGCCACGCCTTCGAAGCGCCCGGCCACGCCATCCAGCCGCCCGCCGAGTTCCGCGAAGGGCTTGGCCAGCTTGTCCGCGATCGACTCAACGGCATGGCTCAGCGCCGCAATCGCGCTGTCTTGGGCTTCCAGCTTCACCAGCGCCTGATCGATCCGTGCGGCCAGCACGCTGACCTCGGTGCGATCCGGCATCTCCGAAAGCCTCTTACGGACCGAACCCAGCGACTCCAGCGGAGCCAACCGGGCGTGGATCTCGTCGAGCGCATCGAAAATCTGCTGCTGCTCGCTGTCACGGATCTCGGCGGCGCGCACAAGCATGCTGCGCATCCGATCAAAGGATTGGGTCGCTGAATTGTTGTTCACGGGCTCCACCTTTGCTTGGGCGCCTTTGCTTGGGAGCGGATCG
>DASQVU010000259.1:0-2997 GCA_035640615.1 Pseudonocardiaceae bacterium | reverse complement strand
AAGGTGGACGCGGCTGATCAGGCACGGCTGCACCTGGCCGCGGAACTGCCCAGCGCCCTGGAGACCGGCCAGCTACAGGCCACCTACCAGCCGGTTGTCACGCTCGCTGACCACCGGGTGGTGGCCATCGAGGCGGTATTGAGCTGGCAGCACCCAGAACTCGGGCTGCTGACCGATGAGCAGTGCACGCAGGCCGCAGAGCGGACGGGGGTGGTGCATGACGTCGGGCAATGGCTGCTGCTCACCGCCGCGCAGCAGGCCGTATCGTGGCGCAAGAACCTCGGCGACCGGGTGCCTCCGGTGGCGGTCAATCTCATGCCGTCCCAGGCACAGGACCCCGATCTGGTAGCCAAGATCAGATCGGTGCTCACCGAGACCGGCCTGCCACCCGCCCAACTCGAGATCCGGGCACCGGTATCGGCGATCCGCGTCGCCGATGGCACCCTCGTCGGTGACAGCGGCGCGCAGGCCGAGGACAACCTGCGGGTGCTCACCGAGCTTGGTGTGCGCGCCGGCCTCTACGATTTCGCCGGCAGCATCGGCGGGCTGCGGTGCGTGACCGACCTGCCGGTCTGCACGGTGCGCATCGCCGCGCCGATATCCCGGCAGGTGGCTGAGGACCCCTCGCGGATTCTGTCCCAAGCGGCACAAGCGCTCGTGCACATCGTTCGGGCGGCCGGTATCGACGTGGTCGCCTACCCGGTAGACAGTGCCGAGCAAGCGGCGTGCTGGCCGTGGATAGGGGCAAACTGGGCGGTGGGTGCACTATTCGGCCCTCCTGGAGCACCGAAGGATCTCGCCGCCCTGCTCAATGGCCATCACCAGACTGTCTGACCTTTCGGGCCGAATTTGCTCCTGATCAGGAGATGCGATTGTCTAGCGGTCGTAACCGTAGTTTCTTAATCCCGTAACGGGCACCTCAAGGACGCATTTAGCCAACGTTCATCAGCACTCGTGCGATGATGGCCGTCGGGTAACACCAGGTGCCCCAGATGGCGATGTCAACCTCGGTATGGTCGATTCTGTCAATTCGCCTGCGGTCGAGGTCCGCGAGCTGGTCAAGCGCTACCCGAAGGCGCAGACCAACGCGGTCGATCGACTCAGCTTCACGGTAGTCCGCGGGGAGATCTTCGGGCTGCTCGGCCCCAACGGAGCTGGCAAGTCCACCACTATCGGGGTGCTGACCACCCGGATCCGGCCGACTGCTGGGCAGGCGCTGATTGCGGGCGTGGACGTGGTGGCCGCGCCGCAGACCGTGCGCAGCCTGCTGGGTGTGGTCCCGCAGCGCAACAACTTGGACCGGTCGCTGTCGGTCCGGCAGAACATGCTGTTCCATGCCGCCTATCACGGAGTACCCAAGGCCGTTCGCACCAGGCGAGCCGACGCGTTACTGGCGCAGTTCTCACTGACCGAGCGGGCCAACGACAAGCCGGAGTTCTTTTCTGGTGGTCAGAACCAGCGGATGATGATCGTTCGTGCGCTGATGCACGACCCGATGGTGCTGTTTCTCGACGAACCCACTACCGGGCTGGATCCGGCCGCCCGGTTGTTCGTGTGGGACCGCATCCGAGAACTGCGCGACGCCGGTGTCACGGTCATGCTGACCACGCACGACATGGACGAAGCGGCCACGCTTGCCGACCGGGTCGGCATCGTCGATTCCGGCCGGTTGCTCGCGCTGGATAGCCCGGCCGCTCTCGTCCGGGGGTTAGCCGGTGGGTCCACGCTGCAAGTGACGGTCGAGCCCCCTGACGAGCACAGGATGGCCCGGCTACGCGACCGGCTGGGTGACCTTGCTGGCGTGCAGCGGTGCGAGCAGGTGGCCAGCGCGGGGAGTGTCCGCACCCTTCAGCTGCACCTAAGCGGGGATGCGGGGGCCCTCGTCGCCCCTGTCGCCGCGGCGATAATGGAAGTCGGTGGCCGGCTGATTGGCGTGCGGATCAGCGAATCCAGCCTTGAGGACGTGTTCATCACCCTGACCGGGAGGAGGCTGCGGTGACGGCCACCACCGCTCCGGAACGTACCGGCAGCGCCGCTGAAGTGGTGCGGGGACCGTCCTGGGCGCTCATGGTGCGCTCGTTCGGCTCGGTGCTGCGCCGCGACCTCGTGGTCACGGGCAAGGACATGGTGGCCTTCTTGGCTCAGGTACTACTGCAGCCGGTGTTTTTCCTATTCGTCTTCGGCAAGCTGCTCACCGGGCTTGGCTATACCAGCAGTAACTACCCCAACCTGCTGTTCCCCGGTTTGGTCGCGTTGACGGCAACCGTCACTGCGATCCAGGCGACGGCGTTCCCGCTGGTCGCCGAGTTCGGATGGACGAAGGAGATCGAGGACCGGCTGCTAGCCCCCCTGCCCCTCTGGGCGGTAGCAGCCGAGAAGCTGCTCTTTGCCGCACTACGGGCATTGGTCGCTTCGGCGGTGATGTTCCCCATCGGCCTCGGGGTACTCGGCTCAGTCCCCTACCAGGCTGCCGGGCTGGGGCTGCTGATCGTGGTGGCCTTGCTCGGAAGCCTGGTCGGTGCCTGCATCGGCATGACCATCGGTACCTTCGTGCCGCCCACGAAGATCAATATTGCGTTTGCGCTGATCTTCACTCCGCTGCTGTTTACCGGCTCGACCCAGTACCCATGGCCGTCGCTGGCAGAACTGCGCTGGTTCCAGGTGGTAACCGCCGCCAACCCGATCACCTATGTCAGTGAGGGTATGCGAGCGGCACTGGTGCCGACTGTGCCGCACATCCCGGGGTGGATTTGCGTCCTTGCGCTGGTCGGCTCGCTCGCGATCTTCGGCGCTCTCGGCCTGATCGGCTTCCGTCGCCGCGCCATCGACTAGTCAGTGCGGCCTTGGTGAACTGTTCTTCCTGTTGCTTCCTGCCGGCTCCTGGGACGTCTGGCGATATAGGCGCGTGCAGGGGGAACATTGCGCCAGATCGTCTCGCTGACGATGACCTCTTCGAAGCTCGCACGCAGCTGCCGCAGTTGCCGGCGGGCCGGTGGT
>DASQVU010000258.1:0-5394 GCA_035640615.1 Pseudonocardiaceae bacterium | reverse complement strand
CACGACCGAGGAAGTTGTGCGGCTGGCGAAACTGACCGATCGCGGGGCGTTGCCAGGCACCGAAGAGCTGCTCTGCGGAGTCCACCGGGTGGGCGTTGAAGCCGTCCCGATCGACGACGGTCACCTCGTGGCCACGACGGCTCAGGACCAAGGCGGCTGCGCAGCCGGCCAGACCCGCACCCAGCAGCACGATCCGCACGACAGCATCATGCCGCTGCGCACCGCGAGATCGGTACGACTGCCAGGTCGGGCGGAGGTGGGTGAGTCAGGGGGTGATCCGGGAGACCCGGGCCTGCGCGAATTCCACTACCTGCTCGCCGATCGTGCGCAAGGTGCGCTCGACGGCCGGATCAGAGGCACCGCCGTGGGCGTCGAAGCTGACCTCAGCAGCGTTCAGCGCCGCGCCCAGCGGCGTGGGCCAACCGCGCAGCGCGTGCACGATGGAGCGCAACGCGGTCAGCGTGGTCACTGCCGCCTGCCAGCCCAGCGCCATCGCCACGCAGCCGATCGCCCGCCCATCCAGGTAGGGGCGGGCATCGGCACGCAGGTCCTCGACGTAGTCCAGCGCGTTTTTCACCAATCCGGACACGGTGCCGTGGTAGCCCGGGGAGACCAGCACCACCCCGTCGGCCTCGCGCAACGCATCCACCAGCCGCAGCGCCCGCACGCTGCGCTCGAACACCGCCGGATCGTAGAAAGGCAGTACCAGATCCGCACCGGTGATCGCGACGATATCGGCCCCAGCGAGGCGGGCACTGTCCAGGACCACGCTCAGGGCGCGTTCGGACTGCGAGTCCGCACGCATCGAACCACCGATGCCCACCACGGTGATCCCCATACTGGGAGACCTTACGCGGCGACCTGGGGACCCGCTGTTGGTTCGCCGTGGTTTAGCGACGCGCGAGGGCCCGGCAACCCCCAGTTTTGCCGGGCCCTCGACTCGTGACAGGTTAAGCCTTGCCTTGTGCGGCACAGCGCGCCGGGTTGGCTTTGCCGGCTGCCTTGGGATGTTGGGTTGTCACTACCGCGCCTCGCCGGGGGTGAGTAATACCGGACGGTGCAGCAGTTCGGCGCCAAGAGGGCGACGGATCAGGAAATTGCGATCAGCTTGTCGGCGCGCGGGACCAGCTCGCCGATCACCGGCGCACCGGGGATCTCCCCGGCGATCAGCAGGCCGCCGGAGGTCTGAGCGTCGGCAAGCAGCAGCAACTCGTCCTGTCCCACCGAGGCGGCCACGGACAGGTGGGGGCGGACCCAGTCCAGGTTGCGCCGGGTACCCCCGCTGACGTAGCCGTCAGCCAGCGCCTGCCGCGCGCCGTCGAGGTAGGGGACGGCAGCAGCATCGATGACCGCCGATACCCCACTGGCGCGGGCCAGCTTCAGCAAATGCCCGAGCAACCCGAACCCGGTGATGTCGGTGGCGCAGCGCACCCCAGCAGCTACGGCGGCAGCCGCGGCGGTCCCGTTGAGCGCGGTCATCGTCGCCACCGCCTGCGGGAAGACCTCGCCGGTGGCCTTGTGCCGGGTGTTGAGCACGCCGACGCCGAGCGGCTTGGTCAGCGAAAGCGGCATCCCGGCCACCCCGGCGTCGTTGCGGAGGATCACCTGCGCATCAGCCACGCCGGTGACGGCCATGCCGTACTTGGGTTCCGGGTCGTCCACGCTGTGCCCGCCGGCCAGGTGACAACCGGCAGTGGCGCACACATCTCGACCGCCGCGCAGCACCTCGGCGGCCAGGTCGAAGGGCAGCACGTCGCGCGGCCAGCCGAGCAAGTTGACCGCAACCACCGGCCGCCCGCCCATCGCGTATACATCCGACAGGGCGTTGGCCGCGGCGATCCGACCCCAATCGTAGGGGTCGTCGACCACCGGGGTGAAAAAGTCCGCGGTGGCGATGATCGCCAGCCCAGTCCGGACGCGGACCACCGCAGCGTCGTCGCCGTCATCCAGGCCGACGACCAGCTCACCGGCCGGGTCAGTCACCTCCGCGCCGATCAGCCCGGTCAGCACCGATTCGAGCTCACCGGGAGGGATCTTGCAGGCACAGCCACCACCGTGCGCGTACTGGGTGAGGCGGATTCCGGTAGCCGTCATACCGCCCACCGTAACCGCGTGCGCTACAGATGCCAGCCCATCCACCAGCCGACAACAGCGCCCAGCATCAGCGTCTCCAATATCACCAGGCCTATTATCCACCAGTAACCGGCTGGTGACGTTATGCCACGTAAAGCCCGCCGTCGCGCCCGGCGGGCCCGGCGCGCCTGCCGGTAAAACCATAACCGCCGGCCCAGCCGGGACCGGCGTCGCGGGAACACCGGTGGCGGCAGATTTTCCAGATCGGGATGCAGGCTGATGTACTCGGCTAGTTCTCGTTCCCACAACGCGTGATCGATGCTCGTCACCGCCCGACCCTTCTCGATCGGCCTGGCTCGCAGTGTTTCGCCGATGCCGCCTTGTCGGTGTCATCGGTTGCCACCGTGGGGCGCGTTACCCATTCGATAGCAATTGGACTTCTGATTACCGTGCGGTCAACTGCGGATAGCACTGCGCAAGCAGGCGAGGACCTCGTCATCGGAACTTTGGGAGAAATCGGAATACCACATGCCAATTGCCTGCAGCTGCCGTGGCGTGGTCAACGCAATCATCTCGTCGGCGACGTCGGACAGGCTCTCCGTCCAGTTGGCCGGTGCCACGGGGACCGCGAGGACGACCCGAGCCGCACCTTGAGCGCGCGCGACCTGGCAAGCGGCCCGCGCGGTAGAGCCGGTAGCGATACCGTCATCAACCACGATCACGGTCCGCCCGGATAACGGGATCCGCGGACGGTCACCGCGGAACCGCTCCGCGCGGCGCGCGAGCTCAGCTCGTTCCCGGCTTTCCACGGCATCGAACGCCTCGGGAGTGACTTTTGCCCGGCGGACCGTCTCGGGCATGACGATACGCACGTCACCTTCACCGATGGCGCCCATGGCCAGCTCGGGCTGCGTCGGCACGCCGAGCTTGCGCACAACGATCACGTCCAACGGCGCGTCGAGTGCAGCCGCCACCTCCGCCGCCACCCGGACGCCCCCGCGCGGCAAGCCGAGCACGACCACATCGGTGCCGCGCAGGTGCTGCAGTCGCTGGCCGAGTTGCCGCCCCGCATCAGCACGATCGACGAACACCTCGTTGATTATCCGCGCTTTGGGACGGTTGTGCTGGTCAATACCGATCAGGGATGCGGTACGACGGTGAAGGTGGCGGACAGCTGCTGGGTGCCGCAGGTGGCGGACACCGGGTACGCGCCGAGAGCGGCATCGGGGCGCACGGTGGCGGTCCCGAACACGTGCCACGGCTGGTGGCCGTTGGGGTCTGGCTTCAGTGCACCGACATCGAGCACCGGCGAGTGCACGGCACCGAGGTCGTCCAGGCAGGCCACGTCGAGCTTCACCGTCGCGCCCCGCAGCCCCTCCTGGGGCATCAGGCGCAACCAGCTCACCCCGGGAGCCGATGCCGGAGTTGTCGTCGGCGCTGGGGGCGTTGTGCCAGGGCTCGGCGGCGGCGTGACCTCAGCCGGCCTCGGAGCTCCCGCGCACGCTGCCGCCAGCACCCCCACACCGACCACTGCTGCGGCCATCCGAACGCTCATAGCCCGCAGAGCATGGCAGACACCTCCCGCAGTCTGGATGCAGACTGCTGTTTTTGGAGCCCTGAATGGGGGAGGGGCGAGCTAGCGGAGGAGGGTGGCGGTAGAGCGTAGGCGCGGGGAGCCCTCGTCTTCGTGGTAGTCGGCCGGGGCGGTTTCGTCGGTGCCGTTG
Source organism: Pseudonocardiaceae bacterium (assembly GCA_035640615.1). Taxonomy (GTDB): domain Bacteria; phylum Actinomycetota; class Actinomycetes; order Mycobacteriales; family Pseudonocardiaceae. The sequence continues at coordinate 1,597 of DASQVU010000258.1, read as the reverse complement.
AAGGTGCCTAGCTGGCGGGCCACAACGGTCACCACCGCGGCCACCACGAGATTGCCGATGAGGGCCACGAAGCCGACGTAGATCTGCATCGGCGAACTGAACGGGTGCCAGCCGAAGATCGACAGCTTGGTCAGCGCGAGTGCCGACCCACCGAAGTGCTGCCGTCCGGTGGCCGGGTTGGGAATGCCGTAGAGCAGCGCCAGACCCCAGGCCATACCGGCCACCCAGCCCACAACGAATCCCCAGACGTGGAACCAGCGCGTATACAGCGCGATCGCCACCATGGGCAGGGTCTGCAGGATGATCACGCCGCCGATCAGCTGGAGGTCGATGGCGTATTGCGGGTCGACGAAGACGATGAACGCGACCGCGCCGAACTTCACCACCAGGGAGGCGATCTTGGCCTGCTGGCACTCCTGCGCGGTGGTGGCGTCGCGGCGCAGGTAGGCCTTGTAGATGTTGCGGGTCCACAGGTTCGCCGCCGCAATCGACATGATCGCGGCAGGCACCAGCGCACCGATCCCGATAGCCGCGAAGGCGATCCCGGTGAACCACGAGGAGAACTGCCCCTCGAACAGCATCGGGATCACGGTGTTCGAATCAGGCCGACCGGTGGCCGCATTGACGATCGGTTTCGTGTGCGCCGCGATTGCCGCATATCCCAGCAGTGCAAGCAATCCCAGAAGCAGTGAGTAAGCCGGTAACGCCACCATGTTCCGCTTGATCACGTTGCGGTTGCGGGACGCCAACGCACCGGTCACCGCATGCGGGTAAAGGAATAGCGCCAGCGCCGAGCCCAACGCCAAGGTGACGTATTGCAGTTGATTGTTGGCGTTGAGCAAGATGCCATCACTAGGCGTTTTCGTGGCGTTGAATTTCGCGTTGGCGGCGTCGAAGATCGAGCCCCAGCCTCCGAGTTTCGCCGGCACGACGACGATGGCAGCGATGATCACCAGGTAGATCAAGGTGTCCTTGACGAAGGCGATCAGCGCAGGGGCGCGCAGGCCCGATTGGTACGTGTAGAGGGCCAGGATCACGAACGCGACGAACAGCGGCAGGTGCCCGGCCAGCCCGGAGCCGTTGAGGCCCATGGTCCGCAGCACCGCTTCCAGTCCGGCCAGTTGCAGGGCGATGTACGGCATTGTGGCGACGATTCCGGTGATCGCGACCAGGAACGCCAAGGTATCCGAGCCGTACCGGCCGGCCACGAAATCCGCTGGGGTGACATAGCCGTGTACCCGCGACACCGACCACAACCGGACCAGTGGCAGGAACACCAGCGGGTAGACCAGCACGGTGTAGGGCAACGCGAAGAACCCCATTGCCCCGGCGCCGAACATCAGCGCAGGCACCGCGACGAAGGTGTAAGCGGTGTAGAGGTCGCCCCCGATGAGGAACCAGGTGATCCATGACCCAAACCGGCGACCGCCCAGGCCCCATTCATCGAGGTGATCCAGCGCGCCTACCGACCTCCACCGCGCGGCGTAGAAACCCAGCCCGGTGACGAGGAGGAACAGCAACGCGAAGACGACCAGCTCGGTCCAGCGGATCGTCATCGCCGGTCCCCCGTCGTCAGGTAGACCACCGCCACGCACGC
>DASQVU010000257.1:0-3476 GCA_035640615.1 Pseudonocardiaceae bacterium | reverse complement strand
CCCAGCAGCACCAGCTTGGCGTTGATCATGCCAAGCGCCCGGACGGTGTCGGCCGCCCAACTCGCCAGATCGGCCCGCGGGGTCGGTTGGTGCAGCATGGTCACGCTGCCACCGGCCAGCCAGACTCCTTGCACGGCGGGTGCGATCAGCGCGGGGTCACTGGCGAGGACGGCGACCGCGTCGCCATGCTGGAGCCCGGGCGCGGCGGTGCCGATCAAGGATCCGGCGGCACGCAGCGCCTTGAGGTGTACCTCGGTCCAGGTGGTGCGGCGCGGCTGGGTGGGTTCGCCGGTGGTGATGCCACGGTCGGAACGGGTCGGTGAATCCGGCGCGCAATGGGCCACAAGGGTGTCGAGGAAGGCGCTCACAAGCGATCACTTTACGGCGGTGGAAACCGAACCCGCATATCAACCTGCGGTTTCAGCAACCTCCAGCCAGCGGGTCTCGAGATCGTCTTTGGCAGCCAGGACCTCGCGAAGCTCAGTATCGAGCGCCCGGAACGCGGCGGGATCAGTGGCCCGCTGGATGATCTCTTGCTGCAGTTCGGCTTCCCGGCTGGCCAACCGATCGAGCTGGCGCTCCAGCCGGGCCAGCTCCTTGCGAGCCGCCCGCGACTGCGCTGCCTGGGTTGGCCCGGTGGCCGCCGGTGTGGCAGCAACCTGCGCCGGCGCGGGCCGGTAGCGGGTCAGGTAGTCGTCGATGCCGCCGGGCAGATGGGTGATTCGCCCGTCATCGAGCAGCGCCACCACCGTGTCGCAGACCCGCTCGACCAGGTAGCGATCGTGTGAGACGACGACCAGGGAGCCCGGCCAGCCGTCCAGCAGGTCCTCCAGCTGCTGCAGCGTGTCGATATCCAGGTCGTTGGTGGGCTCATCGAGCAGCAACACATTCGGCTCGGCCATCAGCAGCCGGGTCAGCTGCAACCGGCGCCGTTCACCACCGGACAGGTCCGCCACCGGCGTCCACTGCCGCGATGCCGGGAACCCGAAGCGTTCAACCAGTTGCGATGCCGACAGCTCGTGCCGACCGAGCTGAATCCGGCGGGCGACCTCCTCCACCGCCTCTAGGACCCGTACCGATTCGGGCAGGTCCTCCAGCTCCTGGCGCAGGTACCCAAGCCGAACCGTCGGACCCTGCACCCGTCGACCGGCCTCCGGCGCCAGCTCCCCCGCAAGCAGCCGCAACAGCGTCGTCTTGCCCGATCCGTTGACCCCGACCAGCCCGATCCGCTCGCCGGGGCCGATTCGCCACGTCTCGGAATCCAGCAACCGGCGGCCACCCATGGTGATCGTGACGTCCTCGAGTTCCAGCACGGTGCGCCCCAGCCGGCGGCGCGCGAAGGCCCGCAGCTCGACGGTGTCTCGCGGCGGAGGTACGTCGGCGATCAGCGCCTCGGCGGCCTCGATGCGGTAGCGCGGTTTCGAGCTCCGCGCCGGTGGCCCCCGGCGTAGCCACGCCAGCTCCTTGCGGGCCAGGTTGCGGCGCCGCTGCTCGGCCGCGGTGGCCAGCCGCGCCCGCTCAGCACGGGCATAGACCCAGTCGGCGTAACCCCCGTCGTAGCCGTCTACCCGGCTGTCGACGACCTCCCAGGTGCGGTTGCACACGGTATCCAGAAACCAGCGGTCGTGAGTGACGACCACCACCGCACACCGCCGCGTCATCAAATGCTCGACCAGCCAGCGCACGCCTTCGATGTCAAGGTGGTTGGTCGGCTCGTCGAGGATCAACAAGTCCAGCTCGCCGACCAGCGCAGCAGCCAGCGCGACCCGCCGGCGTTCCCCGCCGGACAGGCCGGCGACCGGCCGGTCCAACCCGAGCGCTGGGATGCCTAGCCCGTCGAGCAGGCCGCGTACCCGGGGATCGGCGGCCCACTCGTGCTCGGCACTGACCCGTAACGCCGCGAGCGCCGCCTGGCGTACCGTGACCTCTTCGGGTAATGAGGTGCGCTGGGTGAGCACCGCGACGCGCAGTCCCCTAGTGCGGCTGACCCGGCCGGCATCCGGCGGTTCGAGGCCGGCGAGCACCTCGAGCAGGGTGGTCTTGCCACTGCCATTGAGCCCCACCACGCCGATCCGGTCGCCAGCGTCAACACCGAGCGAGACCGCGGAGAGCAAGGGGCGGACCCCGTAGGACTTCCAGACCGCTTCAAGATTGACCAGGTTGGCCATCAGGCGCGGGCGAGGGGTTCGTGGGGCGGCACCGGGCGAGAGTCTTCCACAATCCGGGCACCGGGCACTGGGCCGCTGGCCACCCGGACGGTCCGGCACACGCCGGCACCGGCTAGCTCAGCGGCCACCCGAACCGCGGCGTCGGCACCGGTGCACAAGAACGCGCAGGTGGGGCCGGATCCGGAAACGATGCCGGCGAGCGCACCGGCGTCCACGCCGGCCCGCAGCGTGCGGCGCAGGCTGGGGCGTAGCGACACCGCGGCCGCCTGCAGATCGTTGCCGAGCAGTAAGGCCAGCCGTCGCGGGTCCCCCGATGCGAGCGCCTCCAGCAGCGGCTCGACGTCTCCCAGCCGTTGCGGCGGGGAACCCTGCGCCCGAAGCCGGTCCAGCTCCCGGTAGACGTCCGCGGTGGCCAGCCCGCCGCGGTCCAGGGCGATCACCCAGTGAAAGGTGGGTCTGGCCAGCACCGGCACCAGGGATTCCCCCCGGCCGGTACCGAGCGCGGTGCCGCCGCACAGGGCGAAAGGCACGTCGCTGCCCAGCCGGGCGGCTAGCTCGGCCAGCTCTTCCCGGCTGATGTCCAGGCGCCACAACGCGGCCAGCGCCACCAGGGTGCCCGCAGCGTCTGCGCTGCCACCGGCCATCCCGCCGGCCACGGGGATGGTTTTGCGCAGTACGACCCGCACCGCGGGCCGGCGCCCGGCGTGCTCGGCGAGCAGGAGTACGGCGCGCCAGGCGAGGTTGCGCTCATCGGTGGGCACCGTGGCGGCGCCCTCGCCGTAGACGTGAACACCGGGGTCGTCGGTGGCCGCGACGGTCACCTCGTCAGTCAGGGACAACGCTTGGAACACACTGATCAGTTCGTGGTAGCCGTCCCCGCGCAGGTTTCCCACCGCCAGGTGCAGATTGACCTTGGCAGGAACCCGCACGGTAACCGGTTGCGGCACAACGGCAAGCACGTAACCAGGGTACGGGCCTTCGGCCATGTGAGTGGCGATGCGCGCTATAGCCCCGTTCGCCACTCAGCAGCGATCCGCGCGTAGTCGCGGATTGTCAGCTGCTCTGCCCGCAGACCCGGATCCACCCCGGCGGCACGCAGCAGCCGCTCTGCGGTGGCCGCTGAGCCCGCCCACCCTGCCAGGGCAGCCCGTAGCGTCTTACGGCGCTGCGCGAACGCGGCGTCGACCAGCGCGAACACCTGTTCCCGGGGAACGCTGGACGGTGCTGGTCGGACGGTGAGTGCCACCAGGCTGGAATCCACATTCGGCACCGGCCAGAACACCGCGCGGGGGACCTGCCCGGCACGGC
>DASQVU010000256.1:0-8810 GCA_035640615.1 Pseudonocardiaceae bacterium | reverse complement strand
CGCATCACCGCCGGTGGTGGCGCCCGCTGCGGCGAGCTCGCCGCCTTTGACGCGCCGCCAGCCGGGCAAGGCGCTGGCCGGCAACGAGGCGGGTAACACCAGCAAGCCCGCACCTTCCGGGAAACCGGCGCCAGCGCCCTCCCAACCAGCCAGCAGCTCCGTCTCGGACTGGGGAGCGGGCGACGAGGGCTGGCGTGCCGCGCAGGCGCTGGCCAGGCCGGTCACTGCCGAGATGACCCCCATGGGGCTGCCCCGGCGACAGCCTCGGGCGCTGCTGGTGCCCGGCGCTGCGGGCGCAAGCCAGTCCTCAACTGTGCCGGCCCGCAGTGCGGAGTTAATTCGCGGCCGGCTGGCCAGCTACCAGCAGGGCGTCCGTCAGGGACGGGAGGCGCGCGCGAACGGTGACCTGGCAGTCAGTGGCTCCCAGCCGGTGCGGGGGCCGGAGCCGCAGGATGGCGAGGAGAACCCCTTGTGACCACCGCGCAGGCGGGATCGGAACGTTTCGGTTGGTTGGTCGATGACTTCGTCAACCGGGTCGCTGGAGTAGCGCACGCGCTGGTCGTCTCGTCCGAGGGCATGCCCATGACCCCATCGGCGCACCTGCCCAGGGATCGCGCCGATCAACTCGCCGCAGTGGCATCCGGGCTGGTGAGCCTGGCTCAGGGAGCGGCTCGCTGCTTCGACGCCGGCCAGGTCGTGCAGACGGTCGTGGAGCTAGAAGGTGGGATCATGCTGCTGATGTCGATCGGTGACGGCTCCAGCCTGGCGGTACTGGCGGCCCCCACCTGCGACATCGGGTTGGTGGGTTACGAGATGACGTTGCTGGTGGATCGGGTGGGCCAGCAACTCGCGGCACAACCCCGTGCCGGGTTGTACGGCGTGCGAGGTCGTTGACCGCCGTGGCCGAGCTGTGTGGTGACCCCCGATCGGTGACAGACGTCGCCGCTCTACTATCCCTGCCGCTACGAGTAGCCCGGGGGTCTGCTGGCGGGCAACCGTCCAGGCGCAAAAGACAGCTGCGCCGGGACACGGTTTTGATGGAAAGGGTGTCGAGTGGACTTCGTCGACTCTGACTGGACAAGGTCCCACGGGGGCACATCGGCGGCAACCGTGCGGCCAGGCCCCGCTCGGTCCGTGCCACCGGTGGTGCGGCCGATGACCAACGCGCCCAGCGCGATATCGGCGAAGATCGTGGTCGGTGGCGGCTTCGGCGCCGGGAAGACCACGTTCGTCGGTTCGGTGTCGGAGATCGCGCCGCTGACGACCGAGGCCGTCCTCACCGATGCGAGCACCGCCGTCGACGACCTCGCGTCCACTCCGAACAAGTCGACCACCACGGTGGCGATGGACTTCGGGCGGCTGTCGCTGGACGCGGAGCTGATCCTCTACCTGTTCGGCACCCCCGGGCAGCACCGCTTCTGGTTCATGTGGGACGACCTGGTCCGCGGGGCGATCGGCGCAGTGGTGCTGGTCGATACCCGCCGGCTGGCCGACTGCTTTGCCGCGGTGGACTTCTTCGAAGACCGCGGACTGCCGTACGTCGTCGGGGTGAACTGCTTCGACGGCGTGCTCAGCCACAGCGTCGACGATGTCCGCGAAGCGCTGGCCATCGACCCTGCGGTGCCCGTCCTTCCGTGTGACGCCCGGCAGCGCGAGTCGACCAAGAAAATCCTCATCGCGTTGGTCGAGCATGCCATGCGGAGGTCGGCGGCGGCTCGCGCGTGATCACAGAGTTGGGAAGGTGGGCAACGTGGCGGGGCCCAAGGTGAGGGCACGACCACCCACCGGCCGTCCGGCGGGTCGGGGCGAGGCGTTGCGCGCAGGCATCACCGCCTTGCGTTGCGGATCCATGCCTGCCGCGATGTTCGGCGCAACCGCGCCGACCTTGCCGCACCGCGGCAGCCGGTGGCGGCTGCGGGACTGGCGCCTGCGCACCAAGCTCACCGCGGTGCTACTGCTGCCCCTGCTGCTGGCCGGGGTGCTCGGTGCGCTGCGGGTCACCGACCTGGTGCGTAAGGCCAACGCCTCCGCCGCGTTGGCTCGTCAAGTCGGGTTCGCCCAGCAGTTGGGCATCGTGGTCCACGACCTGCAAGCTGAGCGCTACCAGGTGGCCGCGATGCAGGCCAGCGCCCGGCTGGCGGACCGGGCTGTGCTGCAGACGCAGGTCGCCCGGGTCGATTCTGCCGTCAAGCTGTTACGCGCGGCTGACACGGCCGCTGAGACCTTCCCGGTCGCCGCCCGCGCGGAGTGGCGGCCGGTCCATCGGGCCGCGATGAGCCGGCTGTCCGGACTCGCTGCCTTGCGCCGCGCCGTGCTGCCGCCCGCGGCCGCACCCGGAGTGGCCAGCGCCCGCACGGCTGTGAGCGCGTATTCCGCTTTGATCGCGATGCTGCTCGACCTCGAAAGGCAAGCACTCGGCGACGCACCCGAGGAGTTGGATCGCAAGGCGGACGCGGCCCAGGCGCTGGCGGCCGCCGAGGAGCAGGCCTCGCGCGAGCATGTGATCTTGCAGACGGGCATCTTCGCCGACGGCTTGTCACCGGAGCAGCAGGCGGCCCTGCGGGCGGCGGACGCCCGGCTCGATGCGGCCGCCGATGAGTTCACCCAAGCGACGTCTCCGGGCCAACGGCAGCTCTACTTCGGCGCCGGCGCAGTGCTCGACCGTAAGCGCCTCCTGGACGCCGCGCTGGACCGGGCGGTGCGGGCAGCGCCACTGGAAACGGTCCCTGGTGACTGGAACTCCGCGGCCGCGGGCACCGTCGAGACGATCTGGCAGGGCCAGACCGCGCTGCTGGGCGAGCTGCGCACCGCCACCGCTGTGCGCGGCGGCCAGGCGTTACGCGAGGCGTACTGGTGCGGCGGCATGGTGGTGCTGCTGTTGCTGCTCGCCGTGGGGTTGTGCATCGTCGTGCTGCGCTCGTTGCTGCAGCCACTGCGTGCATTGCGTACCGCTGCCTTCGAGGTCGCCGACCGGCGGCTGCCGGAAGCCATTGAGCAGCTGCGCAGCGCGGACGGTCCTCCGGGTGAGACGACTGTCGACCCGGTGCCGGTGCACTCCAGGGAAGAGGTCGGTCAGGTCGCCCGGGCCTTCGACACGGTGCACGTCCAGGCGGTGCGGCTGGCAGCTGAGCAGGCTCAGCTGCGCAGCAGCCTCAACGATGTCTTCCTCACCTTGTCCCGCCGGAACCGGGGCCTGCTGCAACGTCAGCGGCAGCTGATCGACGAGGCCCGCCGTGACGCCGTAGACGCTGAGTTGGCTGACCGCCTGCGCCAGCTCGATCAGCTGACCACGCGGATGTGCCGCTACAGCGACAACCTGCTGGCGGTCGCCGGGGGCACGCAGCACCGTGGCTCAGAGGACAGTGCCGAAGGGCAGCCTCCTCCGGCGACGGTGCTCGACGTGCTGACCCACGCGGTGTCCGAGATTGAGGACCAGACGCGGGTGACCGTGTGCCCGCCACCCGCCGCCCGGATCGCCGGCCCGGTGGCGACTGACCTGACCCACCTGATCGCGGAACTGTTGGATAACGCCGTCACCGCCTCACCCCCCGGGGCGAGCGTGACCTTAGGTGGCACACTCACCGAGGACAACGGCCTGCTGCTGGAGATCACTGACTCCGGTCCGGGACTGTCCCGTGACCTGTTGCAGGCGATCAACGCGAGGCTGGCGTCGGCACCGGCGGTGGATCCGCTGGTCGCCGGCCAAACGGGCCTGTTCATTGCGCGCGAGCTGGCTGCCCAGCAAAACATCACAGTGCGGCTGCGCCAGCGTCTCGGCAGCAGCGGAACGACCGCGACCGTGCTCCTTCCGGCCTCCCTCGTGACGGTCGATCTCCGGGCCTCGACAGCCCCTCCCGAGCCCGAGGTGCCCACCGCCGCGCGGACCGCGGTCACCGCCGAGGGGAGCGGCTCACCCGAGTACCTGCCGCTGCAGGTCTCGGTCTCTGCCGAGACTACCGGGACAGATCTGTTCAGCCCGGCATCGATCAGTCCCGCCTCACGGGCAGCCGTGACATCACCAGGTGACCATCCCCGTACGGCGCAGGAGGAGTGGTCCGAGCTGTTCGGCTCCCCTCCAGATCTGGCCTCTGAGCATGGGCCGGCTGGGGATTGGGCGGCAGCCTCCGCAGAACTGAACGGGATGCCAAGCGCCGCGCGTGCCCCCGAGGTGCGTGAAGAGATCTTCGAGATGGTCTCGGCCTGGTTCCGCGAGCGGCGCTCAGGCGGTGTAGCCACCGTGCCGCCCGAATGGCAGTCCCCGCTGGACGAGGGTTGGCAGGCTGCCCAAGCCCTGCACAGCCCGATGGACCACGAGTTGACCGGGGCAGGGTTACCCAAGCGGCAGCCCCGCGCCCATCTGGTGTCCGGCGCGGACGACGTGGTTGCGCCGCCGCAACGCACCGGGCCGGTACGAACACCGGAGGATGTGCGCGGCCGGCTGAGCAGGTATCAACGCGGACTGCGGGTCGGGCGGCATGCCCGCAGTGATCCCGCTGAGCACCCCTCGTGCACTGACACCCTGCCACGGCCGCTGGCTTTCGAGTACAGATCTTTCGAGGAGTAACAGCAGTGATGACAGCAGCGCGCCAGCAGCCGGTCCAGCCCAGCCAGTTCGGCTGGCTGGTGGACAGCTTTGTGCAGCAGGTGCCCGGAGTGGCCCATGCTGTGGTGGTCTCCGCCGACGGGTTGCTGCTGGTTGCATCGTCTGGGCTGCCGCGGGACCGGGCTGATCAGCTCGCCGCAGTCACCTCAGGGCTAGTCAGCCTGACCCAGGGGGCCGCCCGGTGCTTCGAGGCCGGCGGGGTGGTGCAGACCGTCGTGGAGATGGAACGCGGCATCGTGTTGACAATGGCAATCAGTGACGGCTCCAGCCTGGCCGTGCTCGCCTCGCCGAACTGCGACATCGGTCTCATCGGTTACGAGATGACCTTGCTCGTCGATCGCGCCGGCAAGCTACTGACCCCCGAGTTGCGCGCCCAGCTGCAGAACGCTGCCCGCTGGTAAACCTCCGCCCCGACCCCGACATGGAGACATCGGGGTCGGCTGGCCGTCAGTCGGGGACGACCTCCGCGCTGGTGATCCGGTGCAGGGGATAACGTCGTAGCTCATCGGCGCAGCGGTCGATGCCCTCGAGGACACCGCCGCCAACATTCACCGGGCGAACGATGCGCTTGCTGGCCACCCCGCGGGAATCTACGTAACCGATCCGGACGTTGCTGCCGGCGTGCGCGGCACCCTGTAGTAGCTGCAGCGTGGTGGCGGTGGATACCGAGCCGGTGCGCGCCGAGGGCTTGCCGGGCACTGCGGCTTTGCCCAGGAAAGCGGCAGCGGTGTCACCGGCTCGCACTGTCGCCACCAGCGCGGCGAGCTGCTCGGCTGAGGGCGTGGGTGGCGCGGTGGCGCGGCGAGTTGGCTGGGCCCGGACCTTGGCCCGGCGGGCGCCCGCACGCAGGTCGACCACCTCCCCGTCGGCGCCCTCGGCAACCGGGAGAAAGCCGGCGCCGCGCACCTCTTCAAGCAGCGCCGCCAGCGACAGCGGGCTGACCAGAACGGTTGGTGCCAAGCGCCGCAAGCCGCAGCGTGCCGCGACCGGATGCGCCAGCAGCTCAGTGAGCAGCACCGGGTCGTCGCAGCGCAGGAACGCGGCGGCGGCACCCCCGCGCAGCCGCCCATGGCGCCGCGCCACATCCTCGATCAGATAATTCAGCGACTGCGGAACCGGGGTGGCCGATCGGGTCTGGAAGAGCTCAAGAAGGTCAGCGGCGCTGCGGCCGGCATCCAGCGCCCGGCGCACGGTGTCCTCGGTGACCCGGTAGACGGTGGCGCCACCGGCTGACTCGACATCGGCCACCAGCCCGATCTCTTTGGCCAGCTCCGGTTCCAGCGGCCCCGGTGCCACGACGGTGCGGTCCGCCTGCACTAACACGTGGTCCACCGGCTTGGGCAGCGCGGTGAGCAGTACGGCCGCTGCGGCCGGCGCGCCATCGCGCAGCAGCACCCGGCCCGCAGACGACAGCGCCCCCAGCGCGACGATGCCCAGCGCGGTGGCCTCCTGGACGGTCCAGCCGATCAGCTCGTCTCGCCGGCGGCTGTCCTGCCGCGGTGCCCGCCAGGCGAGCACCGTGGCGAGGTCCTCGCACCGCTGGATGGCGCGACCGGTGGGCAGCTCGGCGATCAGTTCGAGGATCCGGCGCCGCCCCGCAGGCGCACGGGGCTGGCGCAGGTCGTCGGACAGCGCAGCCAGCGGCCGGTCCTTCTCGTCGCGCGTGGTGGCCAAGCCGGGAAGCCGGGGCAGCTCAAGCCAGGCGTGCGCCAGCATGGCCCAGCGTCGCTGCGGTGGCGCCGCCAGCCACGCGTCGGCCGCGACGGTGGGCAACCACACCGGAGCGCTCGGGTTCTCGTCGGTCCAGGTGATCAGCCCGGCAGCGGCGGCGACCTCGGCCAGCAGGGTGGTGGCGGCCTCATCGAGGCCCAGCACCCGTGCCGTCCGCCGCGCGTCCCGCACGCCCAGCCCACCGGAGCGCAACACCGGCGGCGGGTCAGCTGACCATTCGGCGAGCAATTTCTCGGTGTGGCGCAGCAACTCGAGTACCGCGCCCGCGGCCGTGGAGTCCACCAGGGAGCGCTCACAGGCCACGGTGGGGAGCGCTGGTTCGTCCAGCTCGATCGATCCGAGCGGGTGATCTCCGCGCAGCGCCAGACCCACTTGCGCGGGGAGCTCAACGGTTCCGGCATCGACGCGTCGCAGCAGTCGGCGGGCCAGCAGCCGTTGCACCGGCGTCCGGGCGCGGGCCAGTGGTACCGGCTCGGCGGCGTCCCGGCTGGTACCCACCGGCGGCCCGGCGGCCAGCGCCCGCAACACCCGCAGCTCGTCCTCGCTCAACTCGGCAAGAACGGCATCGATGTTGACACCGGCCAGCTCCGCGGCCGGGCTACCCAGGCCGCCCGGATACGGGCCGAGGACCTGCCGCGTCGCCGGTGCCACCGCGAGTGCCTCATCGTCGCCCCAGACCAGCGCGCGGCATCGCAACACCTGCAGGGCACCTGCCACCCGCTGGGCGGGCACGTCGTTGCCGACCAGTTGCGTCACCTCCCGGCGGCTCACCGGCGTGCTGTCCGCACCCGCTACCACCAACGCGGACAGCACCGCCAGGGTGAACTTGTCGAGATCGTCGCAGGCGCGGGCGACCGACGCGCCGATCGCGGCTCGGGTCGCCAGTACGGTCGAATCAGCCGGAGCGGGTACGGCGAGATCCGGCCGGGCCCGCAGTAATGCGGTCAGCGTGTCGTCGTCCTGGGAAAGCAGCCAGTCAGCAAGCGTGGTGCTGGGCATCTGCTCCAGCCTAGCGACATGCCCCGCGGCGCCGGCGGGAGACACCTCAGGCAGGTGTGATGAGCCACACCCGCAAGCCGGCTCGCCGGGTCGGGCACAATGAGGACTGTCATAGCCGTTGACACCGAGCGAGGAGAAGCTGTGGCTAGGCGCACTGACCGCATCGACCCGACATGGCCGAGCTGGTCAGAAGAGGATCACCCAGTGAGCGAACTGGCTGCTCCGTACCAGGGTGCGTTGTCCCCCTTCGGTGAACTGACCTTCCCGCTGCCGGCCGAGGAGCTTCCCTACCAGCACCCGCATACCGAGATCAACCGCAGCGATACCTGATTGCGGGGTCCCCGCGAGGCGGTGTTTCGGGTCCGTTAGGGTGCCGTCACCGCGCGGCCGGGATGTCGTTGGGTCGAGCGGGGTCGCCCTGTCGGGGAGGGCGAGCCAACCAGTTCTGCTCGTCCAACACCACAAGAGGTCATGGCTCAACGTCCTCCCGGATCGATCGATTGGCGCGATCGTCCTTACCTGATTGCGTGCGCCGTTGGCGGCGTTCTCCTGGTGGTACTGGCGATCGTCGTCGTGTCTTTCGTTGGCTCCTCGTCCGACCAAGGGGTCAGCAACACACGCAAGGCCGGGCCGATGGTGCCGCACCCGGGCCCCCCGGCCGTCAAGATTCCGCCAGCGATGCTTCCGGCAGATCCCACAGCGCTGCCGCAAAGCACCACCTACACCGTGGTCGAAGGGGCACCCCTGGACGTGGGTGGCTTGGAGCCCACCGACGGCACCGTGATCCACCCGCAACGCGAGGTCGTGGTGTACGCCTCTCCCGGCGGTCCCGCGATCGCCAGGCTCGGCCCGCAACAGATCGGCGAAACGTGGCTGCCGGTCATCGCTTCCCAGCCCGGTTGGCTGGAGGTGCTACTACCCTCCCGACCCAACAGCTCAGCAGGCTGGGTAACCGATATTGCACTCGATCGGGCGGTTACCCCGTATCTCATCCGGGTCCATCTTCGTTCCCTCAACATGGAGCTGTTCAAGGGGGGCCAGCGCCTAGGTGACTGGACGGTGGGCATCGGGAAGCAGTCTGCGCCCACCCCTGCGGGCCGGACGTTCCTGCTCGGTTCGTTCAGCGATACCGCGCAGCGGTACTCGCCGGTGATCTTGCCGTTGGGCACTCACAGTCCCACGCTCGACAGCTTCGGTGGCGGCCCGGGAACCGTCGCAATCCACACCTGGCCGACCGCCAATGTCTTCGGTACCCGCTCCAGCGACGGCTGTATTCGGGTGCCAAGGGATGCGCTCAACCAGTTGACCCAAGTTCCCCTGGGGACGCTCGTGCTCATCGACGAGAACTGAACAAATGAAAGGACAGCATGTGAACAGTAGGAAGCTCGCCGGCGCCAGCGCTGCCAGCGTCGGCGCGGCCACCGCCGTTGCGGCCCTGCTGCTGGGGACCCTGTCCGGCTCCGCTGGCGAAGAGCCC
>DASQVU010000255.1:0-2344 GCA_035640615.1 Pseudonocardiaceae bacterium | reverse complement strand
AGCGGATTTCGGCACTCGACCCTTTCGCTGTCGCGGCGACTCGGGCGACCTTTATACGGCCGATACGGTTATCCTCGCGACCGGTGCGCAAGCCCGCTGGCTCGGCCTGCCGTCCGAGCAGCGATTGCAGGGCAAGGGCGTTTCGGCCTGCGCCACCTGCGACGGCTTCTTTTTTCGCGGCAAGCGGGTCGTCGTGGTGGGCGGCGGCAACACCGCCGTCGAGGAGGCGCTCTACCTCACCCACCACGCCAAGCGCGTGACCCTTGTCCACCGTCGCGACACGCTGCGGGCGGAGAAGATTTTGCAGACACGCCTGTTCGCGAACCCGAAGATCACCGTCATTTGGGACAGCGTGGTGGAGGAGGTGCTGGGCGGCGGCCAGCCGGAAACGGTCACGGGCGTCAGGCTGCGTCACACCAAGACCGACTCGGTGTCGGACCTGGCAGCCGACGGGTTGTTCGTTGCGATCGGCCACATCCCGAACACCGCGATCTTCGCGGGCCAGGTCGCGACCGACTCGGAGGGCTATGTCCTGACCCAGCCCGGCAGCACCCGGACCTCTGTCCCTGGCGTCTTTGCCGCCGGGGACGTGCAGGACAAGGTGTTCCGCCAGGCGGTCACAGCGGCGGGGACCGGCTGCATGGCGGCGCTGGAAGCGGAACGGTGGCTCGCCGGCCTGCCGGACGCGGTCGAGCCGGTGCTGGCCGTCGCCTAAGGCTGCCCTCTCGTCAAGCGGCCCTCGCGGCTCATATGATCCATGCGTGCAGCGCATGGACGGGGGCGGACCGTGATCGATTGGGACAAGCTGCGGGTGTTTCACGCAGTGGCCGAGGCGGGCAGCTTCACCCATGCGGGGGACACGCTCAACCTGAGCCAGTCGGCGGTTTCGCGCCAGATCTCCGCCCTTGAGGAAGCACTCCAGGTTCCCCTGTTCCACCGCCACGCGCGTGGTCTGATCCTGACCGAACAGGGCGAGCAGCTCAACCGCACGGTGCGCGAGGTGTTCGCCAAGCTCGCCATGACCGAGGCGTTGCTCACCGAAAGCAAGGACAAGCCGGCGGGGCGGCTCAAGCTCACCACCACCGTGGGCTTCGGCGCGATGTGGCTGGCGCCGCGGCTCCACCAGTTCCTCGGTATGTACCCGGAGGTGTCCGTCTCGCTGCTGCTCGACGACATGGATCTCGACCTCGCCATGCGGGAAGCGGATGTGGCCATCCGGATGCACCCGCCGCGCCAGCCCGACCTGATCCAGCGACACCTGATGGAGATACATTGGCACGTCTGCGCCGCGCCCGATTATCTGCGGGACCACGGGGTTCCCCAGCGAGTGGAGGACCTGGACGCGCACCGGCTGATCCTGTTTGGAAACTATCATCCCCCCGTTCCGGACATAAACTGGCTGGCGGAGACCGGCCGGCGTCCTGGCAGCCCGCGCCGGGCGGTGCTGGAGGTGAACAGCACGCACGCCATGCTGCTCGGCATCCGCGCCGGCATCGGCATCGGCGCCCTGCCCGACTTCGTGCTGGCCGAGAACCAGGACCTGGTGCAGGTCCTGCCCGAGCTGAAGGCGCCGAAGGTGGAGGTGTTCTTTGTGTACCCGGAGGAGCTGAGGAACTCCAAGCGGGTGGCCGTGTTCCGCGACTTCCTGTTGGCCCGTTTGGCGGAGCGGCAGCACTGAGGCGGGCGGCTCGGAGCCTCGGTTTCAGTCAGTCGCGGCTCTGGAACCAAGAGCGGCTAGCGCATAATCTCGACTAGCAGTATCCACACATTGAACACTGCGGCAGCGAAGGTTGCGATGACGCCGGCCGCCAGCCAATAGGCACCACCCTGACGGACGAGCATTGCCGCGCCGCCGATCAGGAACGGCAGCACCTGCACTTGCCCGATGCCGATAGCGACCACCAGCTCGAATAGCGGGCGGTCCTGTTGCGGTTGCGCGACAATCATCTGGCGCGCCGCCCAGAGTTGCGCCATCCAGGCCACAGCGGCGAAGCCGATCACCTCCAGCCCCAGCGCCGCGCCGGTTTGGGGCGTCAATGCAGCCAGGCTGACACTCAACAAAAGCGCGGCGATCCCGGCGCCGGCACGCGAGGGCAGCTGGTGATAGGCCAGGATGCGCTGCAGGTTCACCGAGACCGCGACAATGATCAGCCCAACCAACGTCGCCGCGGCATCGCCTGCGGTGGCAAAGAACTCGGTCCACGCCGGGTCGAGGGGCGCTACCACCTACACGGCCCGGTTGCTCAGAGCGTAAGTGGCTTCATGCGCTTGCCCTGAGCCCCTGCCGCCCCCGCCTGTCATCAACCTCGTTGAACCCGAGCTCGACGAACTCCCGCACCAACCG
>DASQVU010000254.1:0-5741 GCA_035640615.1 Pseudonocardiaceae bacterium | reverse complement strand
GAGGGAAAGATCTCCAGCGCCTCGGCGATCTCAACCTGGGCGGCATTGTTGTGCCGGGCACGTTCCAGCAGCACCGGCAGTGCGCCAATGTTGTGAGTGCCGAAGACTACGTCGACCCAGGGCGCCCGGCGAGTGATCTCGCCACGATCCTTCTGCGCCAGGCAACCACCGACGGCGATCTGCATCCCGGGATGGTCCTGCTTGATCGGGCGTAGCTGGCCGAGGTTGCCATAGAGCCGGTTGTCGGCATTCTCCCGCACGGCGCAGGTATTGAGCACCATGACGTCGGGAGTTGTGTCCTGCCCGGCAGGCACATATCCCGCTGCCTCCAGCAGCCCGGCCAGCCGCTCGGAATCGTGCACGTTCATCTGGCAGCCGAAAGTCCGCACGCGGTAGCTGCGCGGACGCTGCTCGGTGCTCGCCGTCATCTGCTGATCATTCCTTCCTCACCTCCAGGGTAAGGCGGTCGAGAAGCTGCTGTCGGGCCGCCCTCGGCAGGTAACGCAGAGCAGCACTGGCCACGATGAAATTTTCGGGGCCGCTCATGGTAGGGATGACCTCGGTGCCCTCTTGCTCCTGGAGGCTCGGATGAGCTCGCCCATGAAGGCTGCCCCACCGATGATCAGGATGGTCGGGGTGCACAAGCGTTTCGGGTCGTTGCCGGTGCTGCGAAACATCAACCTGGAGGTGCCCCGCGGCGACGTGGTCGTGGTGCTGGGACCGTCCGGGTCAGGCAAGTCGACACTGTGCCGCACGATCAACCGACTCGAGCCGATCGAGGCGGGCAGCATCGAGATTGACGGGGCACCGCTGCCTGCCGAAGGGCGGGCGCTGGCCCGGTTACGGGCCGACGTCGGCATGGTGTTCCAGCAGTTCAACCTCTTCGCGCACAAGACGGTTGTGCAGAATGTAGCGCTTGCACCGGTGCTGGTCCGCAAGACTGGCAAGGCAGAAGCTCACGAAGCCGCGATGCGATTACTCACCCGGGTGGGAATCAGTGACCAGGCTGAGAAGTACCCGGCACAGCTGTCGGGTGGGCAGCAACAGCGGGCCGCGATCGCCCGGGCACTGGCCATGCGCCCGAAGGTAATGCTGTTCGATGAGCCGACCTCAGCCCTGGATCCCGAGATGGTCCAAGAGGTACTCGACGTGATGACCTCGCTGGCCCGGGAAGGCATGACCATGTTGGTGGTCACCCACGAGATGGGCTTCGCCCGCCGGGCCGCGGATCGGGTGGTATTCATGTCCGGCGGCGAGATCGTCGAGGACTCGACGCCCGATCAGTTCTTCACCGCACCGTGCTCCGAGCGCGCCAAGGACTTCCTCGGAAAAATCTTGACACACTGATCGGGTTCGCCTCCGGTCGCTGCCAGGCAGCAGCTCCGTCGATATGGGGAGAGCAAGATCCGTTGGAACGCCGTACTGGCCGTACTGAGGGTCGGGGCAACGCTCGTCGCGCTTGCCGTGGCGGCAGCCGGGTGTGGGCAGCAGCAGGGTCTGGGAGGCGACACCTCGACACCCGGTCGCCCAAGGTGCACGCTTCGATCCCGGCACGACAATGGCCAGGATCGCCAGTGCGCATGCTATCCGGATCGGCACTAAGTTCGATCAGCCACTGTTCGGCCAGCAGACGCTGGGCGGCAAGCTCACCGGTTTCGACACCGAGATCGGCCGGACCATCGCCGGTGCCCTCGGGATCTCCTCTGACCAGGTGCAGTGGGTGGAGGCTCCGTCGGCGCAACGCGAGGAGCTGATCAAGCAGGGCAAGGTCGACCTGGTGGTGGCAACCTATACGATCAACGACAAGCGCCGCCAGCAGGTGAGCTTCGCCGGCCCGTATTACATCGCAGGGCAATCCCTGATGGTGAAATCCGACAACAACACCATCACCGGACCCGACTCGCTGCGCCCGACCAAGGCCCGGGTGTGCTCGGTGCAGGGCTCAACCCCGGCGGAGAACATCAGGAACTACATCGATCCCGACCAGCTGACGGTGTTCGACGTCTACTCCAAGTGCGCCGACGCGTTGCGCACCGGCCAGGTCGACGTGGTGACCACCGACAACGTGGTGCTGCTGGGATTTGTGGCCAATAGCAACGGCGGCTTCAAACTGGTGGGTAACACCTTTACCAAGGAGCCCTACGGCATCGGGATCCGCAAAGGTGATGTCGCGTTCTGCACGTTCATCAACAATGTGCTTACCCAAGCGGCGAAATCTGGCGTGTACGCCGACGCCTGGAAGAAGACCGCAGGAAAGGTGACGGCGCAGACTCCTGAGCTGCCGGCCCCCGATCCCTGCAGCTGATCGCGCACCGCCAGTGGACATCGTCCTCGACAACATCGGGTTGTATCGCGACGGCCTGTTGAAAACCTTGCAAATTTGCCTTTACGCGGCGATCGGCTCACTCTTGCTCGGCACGGTGATCGCGACGTCCCGGGTTTCGCCGTTCCTGCCGCTGCGGGCCACGGGCACTGCATGGGTGACGGTATTCCGCAACTGCCCGCTCGCCGTCGTGCTGTTCTTCTGCGCCTTCGGGCTACCGGAGCTCGGGATCCGCGGCGCCTACTTCTGGTTCGGCGTCAGCGGCCTAGTGCTCTATACCTCGGCCTTCGTGTGTGAGGCTGTGCGCAGCGGGATCAACGCGGTCCCGCTCGGCCAGGCCGAGGCCGCGAGGGCGGTGGGGCTGACCTATGTCCAGTCGCTGCGAGAGATCGTGTTACCGCAGGCGCTGCGCAGCGCGGTACCGCCACTGGGCAGCGTGATGATTGCGATGGTGAAGAACTCGGCCATCATCGGTGCGTTCGGGGTGGGTGGTGAGCTGTTCAGCGTGCAGGCCAGGCTGACCTCCGCGCAAGGCCTGGCGCTTATCCCGGTGTTGCTGGGGGTTGCCGCCGGCTACCTGATCATCACGATCCCCGCTGGCGTGGCCCTGAGCGCCATCGAGCGCCGGCTGGCGGTGGTGCGGTGAGTACCACGGTGCTTTTTGACCGCCCCGGTCCGCGCATGCGGCGGCGCATCATGGTGGGCAGCATCCTCACCGGGCTGAGACTTGGGATCCTGGTGATCCTCGGGCTGGTCCGGCTGGCGGCTGGCGGTCAACTCACCGAGGAGAAGTGGGGACCGATCATCAACCCAGCGAATCCGTTTTTCGTTGCGCTGTGGGCGAATCTTGGCCTGGCGTTGCTGCACAACATCGAAGCTGCCGGGTTGGCGATGGTGTTTTCCCTGCTGTTGGGCACTGTGCTGGCCGTGACCAGGATCAGCTCGCCCCATTGGGGACGTTGGACCGTGGTGGTGCCCATGGAGTTCTTCCGTGGGTTACCGGTCGTCATCGCGATCTTTTTTGCCTCCCGGATACTGCCTGAGCTGGGTGTGGGCCTGCCGTTGCTGTGGTATCTGGTGATCGGACTGACCACGTACAACTCGGTGATCATCGCTGAGGTCGTGCGGGCCGGTATCGCCTCCCTTCCGCACGGGCAGTTCGAGGCCGCAGCTGCGGTCGGGCTGACCCGCGGGCAAGCGCTGCGGGCGATCCTGCTCCCGCAAGCCGTCCGGGTAATGTTGCCGGCGCTTATCAGCCAGCTTGTGGTGATCTTCAAGGACACCTCACTGGGCTTCGCGATTTTATACGGCGAAGCGGTGAGGTTCGTGGCGATCGCTATTCAGGAGTTGCATAACCCGCTGCAGCTGTACCTGACCATCGGCACACTTTTCATACTGATCAATTACGGGCTCAGCAAGTTGGCTGTCTGGACCGAGCGACGGCTGACTCACCGCGGGCAGCCTGGCCCGGTGGTGCAAGAGCGCGCTGATGCAATGCCCGTCGACCCGGTGTTTGCCGGAACCAGTAGTGCAGGGGGCTAGCACTACGCTGACGGCGGACTATCCGCCGAGAAGCTGCTCACCAAGCTGGAGACACCGATCAGGTCAAACCAATGGCGGCAAGTCGACCGGCGGCCTCCCGGAATCTATCGTCGAGCCGCCAAGCACCTGCCGGCGTTGCTTCACAGAACAGCTCAACCCCCGACTATGGTGCACCTGAGCACCCATCGGACGATGTAGTGAGGTCGAGGCACGGCATGGGCGACGTTCTTGAATCTTGAGGCGCGGCAGCGTCGGCGATCGTCCGGCGCCCGGCTTCGCTCTGTCTTGGTGCTGATGCGCCGCCGCGGATGGCTCCGACCACGACGGATTGGCTGCCTGCTCGTGGTTCTCGCGATCGCTGCGCTATGGCTGGTAAGTCAGGCGGTCAGCAGGTTCAACGCGCTGCTCGCCCCGCCCGCAGTGGCCAGCAGCCCGTTCGGCGCCGTCGCGCCGGCGCGCCCAGCCAGCAGCGGATCGCCAACCATCGACCGGATCACCCAGCGTGGGCGGCTCATTGTAGCCATCCAGGACTTGCCCGGGCTGGCCCAGCGCTCGTCAGGTTCCGGGGAATACACCGGCTTCGATGTCGCGCTGGTTGAGCTAATTGCCCGTGACCTGGGTATAGATCCTGCGCGCATCAGCTTCAAGCCGCTCCCCACGGGTGTGCGGGAAGCTGCATTGGACCGGGGCGAAGCGGACCTCGCGCTCGGCGGCTTTCCGATCACCGGCGGAGAACATGCCAACGTGGCCGCCGCGGGACCATACCTGATTCGTGCGTTGCAGTTAGCGGTACCGGCGACCAGCAGGGCAACTGACCTGAACTCACTGGGCCACGGGCAGGTATGCGCACCCGACGGATCATCAGCGGCAGCCGCGCTGATCGCCCGCGGTGTCACCGTGCAGACCCGGGCGACCCTTGCTGACTGTGCGGCTCTGCTGGGCGGAAAAGTAGCGGCCATCGCTGGCGACCAGGCAGCAATCGCCGCTGTGCTATCGCGGGCCCCGGGCATGCTGCGGGTGCTCAGTGAGCCGCTGGGGACGACCGGGTATGGCGTCGGCCTTCCCCCTGGGGACCCGGTACTCCATGATCGGATCACTGCAGTGCTGCGGCACGCGATCGATGACGGCACCTGGGCCCAGCTGTATGCCCAGTACCTTGGCAGCCCGGTGCCCGCGCCGCCGACCCTGCGCTGACCTACCGCCGGTTGCGGCGCAGCAGGCGTGCCAGCGGATCGAAGCGCAGGCTGACCACTCGTTCTTTCATCGGGATCAGTGCATTGTCGGTGATCTTGATGTGCTCCGGGCACACCTCAGTGCAGCACTTGGTGATGTTGCAGAAACCCAGCCCGTGCTCGTCCTGCGCGGCCCGCTTGCGATCCACGCCCTCCTCGTCCGCAGCATCGAGTGGGTGCATGTCCAGCTCGGCAATGCGCATGAGAAAGCGCGGACCCGAGAAGTGCGCCTTGTTCTCTTCGTGGTCACGGATCACATGACAGGTGTTCTGGCACAGGAAGCACTCGATACACTTACGAAATTCCTGCGACCGTTCTACATCGACCTGCTGCATCCGGTACTCGCCCGGCTGCACACCTTTGGGCGGCATGAATGCGCGAACCTCACGTGCCTGCTGGTAATTGTACGAGACGTCGGTGACAAGGTCTCGGATGACCGGGAAAGTTCGCATCGGGGTAATCGTCACCGGCTGACCTGGCGGCAGAATGGACATCCGAGTCATGCACAGCAGGCGCGGTCGGCCATTGATCTCGGCGCTGCACGATCCACACTTTGCCGCCTTGCAGTTCCAGCGAACTGCCAGATCCCCATCCACGTGGGCCTGAATCCAGTGCATGGCGTCCAGAACGACCATGCCCGTCAC
>DASQVU010000253.1:0-3109 GCA_035640615.1 Pseudonocardiaceae bacterium | reverse complement strand
GGCTGACCGCAACCACGTCAGTGAGGCTGAGCTGGCCAAGCAGCACCTCGTAGATCGACGGGGTACCAGAGCGGTGCTCGACGCCCAACGCCGTAGATGCGTTTCCCTGCGGATCCAGATCGATGACGAGGGTTCGTAGCCCCTGCAACGCCAGCCCGGCAGCAAGGTTGACTGTGCTGGTGGTCTTCCCGACGCCACCCTTCTGATTGGCCACCGCGAGCACCCGGCGCCGGGGCGGGCGGGGTAACCGGTCGGTGGGGTGCTTCACCCGGGTCGCTCGCTCCGCTTCTTCCGCGATGGGAGTCCACCCGGACTCAGCGGGCACGGCGTGCGAGGGAATGGCTCCGGGACCGAGAGCCTCGCTGGGGCTCGCCGGCTGCGGAGCTCGAACGCGGGCGTGCCGCGGGGTGGTTTCACGTGAAACGCCGGGTCGCGACGCGGTTACCGGGTCGGGCGCGGTGGGGGTGAGATTGCGCGGTGCCACGTCGTGCAGCCGCGACGCGCTTTCGGACCACCTCGGGGTGCTCACGCTCACCGATCCTTCCTCTTCCGTGCCTTCGTGGGCCGCATGACACGCTCAGCTTGCCGAGTCACCACGACGACCGTCGCCGGTGGGTGCACAATCGTGGCACCGCACTGCACGACCTCTATCGCCGCCCCTCCGGCAGCGCGCACCGCCTCGATGTCTCGGGTGACTTCGTCCGGCGCGCTGGCGCCTTTGATAGCCAGGAGCTGGCCGGTCGGGACCAGCAGGGGTAGTGCCCACCCCGCCAGCCGGCCCAGCGGCGCCACCGCCCGCGCCGTGACTACGTCGTAGCTACCGAGTTGATGCCGTACCTCGGGATCCTCGGCACGTCCGCGATACACCGGCACCGGAAGGCCGAGCTCGGCGATAACGTCCTGTAACCAGGCAACGCGACGAGCCATTGCTTCCAGGAGGTCCAGCTTCAGGTCCGGCCGGGCTATCGCGAGCGGTATACCCGGCAGGCCTGCACCAGAACCGACGTCGAGCACCCGGCAGCCGTCCGGTACAAGTTCCCCGAGAACAGCGGAATTGAGCAGGTGCCGATCCCACAACCGATCCGCTTCCCGCGGACCGATGACGCCCCTGTCGATCCCGGGGCCGGCAAGCATCTCGGCGTACCGTGCGGCGAGCTCGTATCGATCACCGAATGCCGTGTGCGCCGCCGCCGCATGTTTCACGTGAAACCGAGCAGATCAGCTCACTCGGCTGGAAAGACCACGACGCGGCGCTGTGGCTCTTCACCCTCGCTCTCACTATGTACACCTTCCACCGCGGCCACCGCGTCGTGCACGATCTTCCGCTCGAAGGGCGTCATCGGCTGCAGCCTGATCGGCGCACCGCTATCGAGGACCCGCTGCGCTGTGGTCCGACCCAGCGCGGTGAGGTCACTTCTCCGGGTTGACCGCCACTGCGCGATGTCGAGCATCAGCCGGCTGCGAGAGCCGGTCTGTTGCTGCACTGCCAGCCGGGTGAGCTCCTGGAGCGCCTCGAGCACCACGCCGCGCGGGCCTACCAGTTTCGCCAGATCGTCCCCGCCATCGATACTCACCATGGCACGGCCGGCCTCGACGTCCAGATCAATGTCGCCGTCGTAGTCCACGAGATCGAGCAGCCGCTCAAGATAGTCGCCCGCTACGTCACCTTCCTGGACGAGAAGCTCCTCGTTCGGCGGCTGAGCCGGCTGCCGAGCTAACGCGGGCTGAGCCGCCGATTCGGCATCCGCCGTGCCCGCCGGGCCCGCGCCACCCGCGCTGGTCGACGACTTCACTTCGGTCACCGCTGCATCAGTCGCCAGCGTTTCCGCCACAACTGTCTCCTCTCCGGCGATCCCGTCCTCAGCGACGCTTCCGGTTCGTCTTCTTTCGCGGTCGCGGCCGCTGCCTGATCATGCCAGGTGGGGGCGAGCCATCGGCGCGAGCCACGCCCTGGCCATTCGTCGAAGCTGTCGAAGCACCCTCCGCGGGGCCGGCAATAGAACTACCTTCGGCGGGGGCGGCTGGTCTCCGGCTGGCATCCATCGGTCTGGATCCAGGGGAAGGAGCTGTACCCGCTGCCGACACCGATCCGCTTCCACTGTCCGATCCATCACTTCCGACCAGATTAGCCGGAGCGCTATCAGCATCTTTTCTCGGTCGGCTGGGCTTCTGCCCCGGCCGGGGCGCCAACGACTGCCGCGTCGCGATCGTGGCCTGCTTCTTCGCCTCGTCCTCAACGTCGATCCGTTGGTACACCACCCGCTGCTGAGCCAGCGTCCACAAGTTGTTGGACAGCCAGTACAACAGGATCGCCAGCGGGAAGAACGGGCCACCGGCCACCACACCGAGCGGGAACAGGTAGACCATCATCTTGTTCATCATCGCCGCCTGCGGGTTCGCGGCGATCTGTGCAGGGTTCTGCCGCGCCACCGAGTGCTTCGCGGTCAGGTGGGTGAGGATGCCGGCCACGATGGTCAGCGGGACGGCCACCGCGGCGATGTGCCACCGGGATATATCTCCATACCGCGATAGCAACGCCGCCGGCTCGGTGATGTACGCGGACAGCGGCACGCCGAACACGTGCGCGTCGAGGAACGATCGCACGTCGGCCGCGCTGAACACGTAGTTGCCGATCTGGCGGTTCGCCTCGGCGGACAGGAACGGCCGGTTGAACGACCGCAGCACGTGGAACAGGCCGATGAACACCGGGATCTGCACCAGTACCGGCAGGCAGCCACCGAGCGGGTTGACCCCGTGCTCGGACTGCAGCTTCTGCATCTCGACCGCCATCTTCTGGCGGTCGTTGCCGTATTTCTTCTTCAGCTTCTGGATCTCGGGCGCGAACTCCTGCATCTTGCGCATCGAGCGGACCTGGCTGACGAACGGCTTGAACAGGAACGCGCGCAGGGTGAAGACCAGGAACACCACCGCCAGCGCCCAGGCGAAACCGTTACCCGCCCCGAACACGTAGCCGAACACCTTGTGCCAGAACCACAAGATTCCGGACACCGGGTAGTAGATGAAGTTCAGCACAACGACTCACTCTCCACCTCGGAGCGGGCAGATCTTGCGGGGGGCACCGGGTCCATGCCTCCAGGGTGCCAGGGTC
>DASQVU010000252.1:0-19480 GCA_035640615.1 Pseudonocardiaceae bacterium | reverse complement strand
AGGCGGCGGTCGGAGGCCCAGCGGGAGAGTTCATAGCGGTTGGAGAGTTGGGTCTTGCGCAGCACCGAGGAGACGTGCGTTTCCACGGTCTTGATCGAGATGAACAGCTCGGCGGCGATCTCCTTGTAGGCGTAGCCGCGAGCCAGCAGGCGCAGCACGTCACGCTCGCGCGGGGTGAGCAGGTCCACCTCGGGATCTCCGACCGGCGCCGCCCCCGGCCGCTGGGCGAAGGCGTCGAGGACGAACCCGGCCAGCCGCGGGGAGAACACCGGGTCACCCCCATGCACCCGGCGTACCGCGTCTACCAACTCCCGGCCAGAGATCGTCTTGGTCACGTATCCCCGCGCCCCGGCCCGGATCACCGCGATCACGTCTTCGGCCGCGTCGGACACCGATAGCGCGAGGAACACCACATCGGGCTGCTCTGGGCGTACCCGGCGCAGGACCTCGGCGCCGCCCCCGTCGGGCATGTGCACGTCCAGCAGCACAACATCGGGGCGCAGGTGCGCGATCCCGGTGACCGCCTCGGCCACCGAGCCACCTTCACCGACCACCGCGACCGGGGGCAGGTCCGGGTCGGCGCTTCCGGCGCGATCCAACTCAGCCTTCACCCCAGTCCGGAACAGCGCGTGGTCGTCCACCAGGAACACCCGGATGCCTTCCGGCACGGCTACGTCTCCTCCCCGCTCTTGCGGCGAGCGATGGCCAGCTGCACCTCGGTGCCTTCACCGGGCGCGGTGCGCAGCGTCACCGTACCCCCGTGCCGCTGCATCCGGCCGTGGATCGAGTCCGCCAGCCCATGCCGGTCCGCCGCGACGGCCGCTGGGTCGAACCCGGCGCCCCGGTCCCGGACGAACACGTGCACCTGGCCCGGCTCCACCTCGGCATACACGCTGACCTCGGCGACCCCGGCATGTTTGGCGGCATTGACCATCGCCTCGCGGCTGGCCTGCACCAGCGCGGGCAGCGGTTCATCCAGCGCGCAGTCACCCACCACCACGACTTGCATGCTCACCGCGTAGGTGTCCTCCACCTCACCGGCGGCGGCGTGCAACGCCGCCGCGAAAGCCGGCGCGGCGCCGTTGGTCCTGCCCTGCCCGTAACCCTGCGGGCCGTACAACCACGAGCGAAGCTCCCGTTCCTGGCTGCGGGCCAGCCGGCGCACCTCGCGGGCCGACTCGGATTGCTGCTGGATCAGAGCCAGTGTCTGCAGCACCGAGTCATGCAGGTGCGCGGCGATCTCGGCTCGTTCCTCGGTGCGGATCCGGGCCCGGCGTTCCTCGCCCAGCGCACGCATCAGCCGGAGCCACCAGGGCACGGTGAGCACCGCCACCCCGACCAGCGTCGCCGCGGCAGCCAGCAGCGCGAACCGGGCCTCTCCCAGGTTGCCCTGATTGATCAGAAACACCGCGATCCCGCTGGTCACCAGCACGATGCCGGCCAGTACCCGCAGCAGCGCCATCCGCCCGCCGCCGAGCAAGACACCCGCGCCGCTGCGCCAGCGGGTCCGCTGGCTCGCGTCGGCTTCCCGCCACACCACGCCCGCACCGATCAGGGCGACGCCCAGCGGTCCGGTCAGCCAGCCCGCCCAGACGGTGCCCAACGCGGCCCCGGCCAGCGCCAGCCCTACCCCTAGCACCACCAGGCCGACCGCCTGTTGCCGATCCCGCGCGGTACTCGGCCGCCGGGCCCGGGTGTCGGTAGCCGGGAGGAATCACCACAGCAGCGCGTACCCGATCAACCCGGCGCCCCCGAGACCGGCCAGCGCAACGAAGATCACTCGGACCCAGAGCACCGGCACGCCGAGGTGCTCCGCGATCCCGCTGGATACCCCCGCGATGACCCGGTCCGCCCGATGCCGGCACAACCTCGGCGGCCCGGAAACCGGCCCACGAATCGGC
This sequence comes from Pseudonocardiaceae bacterium, assembly GCA_035640615.1. Taxonomy (GTDB): domain Bacteria; phylum Actinomycetota; class Actinomycetes; order Mycobacteriales; family Pseudonocardiaceae. The sequence goes on along the minus strand of DASQVU010000252.1, from coordinate 17,579 downwards.
CCGGCAGCCCGCCCACGAACCGGCTCAGGAAGCGGCCGGGGGCCGGTCGCCTGCTCTGCCGGTGTACTCACGCTTGCCATGGTCACACGCACGGCTCAACCGGGGGTATCAGGGTCCTCCCGGGTATCCCCCGACCCGGGGACGGATCAGGGTGCTCCCGGATGGTGCCCGCCGTGCCGAAACGTCAGGCTGGGCACCGTGAGTCAGAACAACGTGGAGCACACCTTGCGGGATTTCTGGGCCACCAGGCCGCGGCGGCGATCCAGCGATCGCAAGATTGCTGGCGTGGCCGCGGCGATTGCCCGCCGTTACGCCATCGATCCGGTGCTGGTTCGGGTGGCGTTCGTGGTGGCCACCATCACCGGTGGCGCGGGGCTGGTGCTGTACCTGCTGGGCTGGCTGCTGCTCCCGCAGGACGATCATGCTGCGGACCAGCACGCCGCCGGCACCGCAAACGTGGCCAGGCGCGGCCGCCACCCGATGTCCGCAGTCCTCACGATCGTGCTCGTGCTGCTGCTGATCGCGGCCATCGCAGGTGTAGGTCGGCACGGATCGGGCATCATCGGGCTCGCCGTGGCTGTCGGTGCGCTGTATTTGCTGCATCGCTCCCGGGGTACGTTGGGCGAGATTCCCGGATCACCTGCTGCCCCCGCCCCGCAACCCGATCCGAGCCCAGCTGCCACCACACCAGCTACCACGGCCGACGATCCGGACGGGCACGCGCCGCCGGCGTGGGATCCGCTCGGTGCCGCTCCGTTCGCCTGGGACTTACCTGAGCCCTCAGCGCAGGCTGAACCCACCGAGCCACCCGAGGGTTCCCGCTGGAAGATCACCCCCATCACGCTCGGGCTCGCCCTGCTGGTCGGCGGCATCCTGCTGGCCTTCGCGCCGGACCTGTCAGCTGCCCAGGTCGCAGCGACGTTGCTGGGTGTCGTAGGGCTGGGCCTGGTGATCGGCGCATTCCTGCAGGGCGGACGCGGGCTGATTCTCATCGCCATACCCCTCGCTGTGGCCACCTGGGTACTCAGCGCGACGCCGACCAGTGGCTTCAAGGTCGGCACCACTTACTGGCAGGCAACCACCGCCGCGCAGGTACAACCGAGCTATTCCGTCACGGTCGGTAATGGACGTTTGGACCTCAGCGGGTTGCGGTTGATCGATAACCAGACGGTGCGGACCAGCGTCGCGGTGGGCGTCGGTCAGACGCACGTCTACCTGCCACCGAATGTCGATGCTCAGGTCAGCTGCCAGACTCAGATCGGCGATGTCGACTGCCTAGGCCACCGTGCCTCTGATGGCCATCCGTCCCAGGTAACCGTCAGCGACAACGGAAACGACGGTCCCGGCGGCGGCAAACTGATCCTCGACGTGCATTCCGGCGTCGGCCAGATACGAGTGGATCGCGAATCATGACCGGGACAGACCCGACCAAACCTGCCGCGCACGGCACTGACCAGACCGGCACGCTGGACTCCCGCCGCGGGCCAGACCTGCTCACCCTGGTCGTCGGGCTGGGTGCGCTGGGCGTCGCGGCCGCTGCCCTGCTCGGCGGCATCGCGTGGCTGCCCGACATCGACGGACGGTGGGTGCTCGCTGTGCTCGCCTTGATCGTTGGCTCACTGCTGGTGATCGGCTCGCTGCGCCCGTCCCCGAAGCGCTGAGCGCTGGGCAGTCGCGCCATGCCCGTTGGCGCACCATGCGCAAGCCGGCGGCCTGCGCTAACCGGTGTCGATCCGGACCGCGGCCAGCGCAGCTGACGTGATCGCCTCGCACACCTGCCGGTGGAATCGCACACTGGCCTGGCGATCGGTCCGGACCTCGATCAGGCGCGTCCCACCGCCTTTCAACGCGCCGGGCACCTCCTCAGCGTGGCTGACGAGGTGGTATTCCCACCCGGTCGCGGCGGCCACATGGGCGAAATCCACCCCGTGGGCGGTGCCGAACAGCTTCTCGAACTGAGGCATTCCCGCATAGGGCAGGAAGGAGAAGATCCCCCCGCCGGCGTTGTTGACCACCACGACCGTCAGGTCGGGACGCGCCTCACCCGGGCCGATGATCAGACCGTTCTGATCGTGCAGCACGGCCAGGTCACCTAGCATGGCGTAGGCAGGGCCGCCGCCGATTGCCTGATGCGCCAGCGCCGCGCCCACCGCGGTCGAGACACACCCATCGATTCCGCTGGCCCCGCGATTGGCCAGCACCCAAGGTCCTGGCCCGGCGCGCTGCACCAGATCGAGGCACCGGATCGGCATGCTCGACCCGACGATGAACACCGCGTTGTCGCCGGCCACGTCAGCGATCTGGGCAGCCAGTCCCAGCTCGCTCAACTCGCCGTCTTGGCCTAGGATCCGATCGAGCTCGCCACGAGCGGCCTTCTCCATGCCCTGCCAGGCCGCCAACCAGCCCAGCGAGTTGCGCGTGCGCGGCAACCCGGGCAACGCCGCAACCACCCGAAACGCGGTCCGCGTCGGGTCGGCCCAGTGCGCATTCGGGTCCACCACCAGGTGGGAAACCCGGGGGTAAAGCTCAAGCAGAGACCTGGCTAATCCCGGTTTGCCGATGGTGACGATCAGATGCGGGGTGTACCTGTCGAGCACATCGGGGATAGTGAGCAGCTGGCTGTACGTCGTGATCGCATTCGGTCCGAGCCGAGCTCCGCTCATCGGCTCCGCGAAGATCGGCCAACCTGCTGCTTCGGCGAACGCCACCGCCTGTTGCGGGTCCGTGACGCCGTCTCCGGCCACGAGAATCCCCCGCTCGGGCGGTTCCGCGAGTTCCCGGGCAGGTTCCGCGGCCGAGGCTGTCGAAACGAGCGGCTGCACGTCCGTCCACGGTCGCCCGTCCGGTCGTCCGGCCAGCGACTCCGGCCAGTCCCCGTCGGCGGGATCGTGCACCAGGGGCTCCCGGAACGGCACGTTGAGGTGGACGGGACCGCTGGCAGCCGACCCCAGCGCCCGGCAGATCACCGACCGCCAGTAGGGGACCATGCCGCGCCGCGCCTCCGCAATCCCGAGCTCGGCGAAGAATCGAACGGCGCCCCCGAACAACTTGATCTGATCAACCGTCTGGTTGGCACCCGTGGCGCGCAGTTCCGGTGGCCGGTCTGCGGTCAGGACGACCAGCGGTACCCGGGAATGCGCGGCTTCGAGCACAGCCGGGTGGAAGTTGGCTGCTGCGGTGCCCGACGTGCAGACGATCGGCACCGGAATACCTGACGCCTTGGCCAGCCCAAGGCCGAGAAAGGCAGCTGAGCGCTCGTCGATCCGGACATGCAGCCTGATCCCGGGATGGTCGGCGAACGCGATCGCCAACGGCGCGGATCGCGAACCCGGGGCGATCACCGCCTCGGTCACCCCGTTGCGGGCAAGTTCGTCGACGACAACACGTGCCAGCGCCGTCCCCGGGTTCAGCATGCGGAGCTGCCGGCCTGCGCGTGCACCGCTGCGGTCTTCCATGCGTTCACGCCTCTCCCCTCCCGAGCAGATCCTGCCCGCAGCGCCGCCCGCCGCAGGCAAGGTGCACAAGCATCCATGAGTCCCTGACCGTACGGGCACGGGTGCGTTATGCGGGGGCGATCCCGTGCTCTTCGAGCAGCAGGACACCGAGCTCTCGGGCGCGTGCCGCGGCCTGCGTGTCACCCTCGGCGGCGGCGATAAGGGATCCTTTCATCAGGATGTGCCATTTGCGGGCGAACGCATCGGGATCCGCCACTCCAGCTTCGGCCGCGAGCTGGCACAGGAAGCTGCGGATGTTCGCCAGGTGCTTGATACTTGCCTGCCGCACCGGGCTGTCCGGATTGGTCACTTCGAGCAGCGTGTTCACAAAGGAACAACCTTCGAAATCCGGCCGGGCGAACCACTCGTCGAACAGCTCGAAGATGGCCAGCAGGCGCTGCGCAGGCGTCTCCCCGCGGCGCTGGGACTCCGCCTGCACCCAACCTTGTGACCAGTTCTTCTCGCGACGCTCGAGGAAAGCCAGGATGAGATCGTCTTTCGATGCGAAGTTGCGATACAGGGTCATCTTTGCCACGCCCGCCTCACCTATCACGGCATCGACGCCGACGGTGCGCGTGCCGAGGCGGCTGAACAGGTCATACGCCGCCCGCATGACACGCTCGCGACCGCTTTCGGTATCGGCGTTGACGACAACGACCACGTCGGCGTTTTTCGCCGCTTCCTCGGTTGATTTCCGTGGCGAGTGGGGAGACACCGTTGACCAATCGTGAGCGAAAAATTGACCCAGCGTACCAGCGGGATGTACTCACCTCAGGATAGGCGGAGATACCCCGGTGCTCACCGGTAAAACGACACCAGCGGTGATTGGGATGCGCCCACCGTATCGTGACGGCGGCCTACGAGTTCGAAGCCAGACGGGCGTCGCTGCGCAACCGCACCGTCGGTATCGCACTGGGTACCCGCGCCGGTGCGTAGGCTGCTGCCATGAGCAGGGCAACCGGGCGCCCGCTTCGGGTCGTCGTCGTCGATGACCACCAGATGGTGCTGGACGGGCTGCGGGCGATGCTGGCTGCTTACGCCGAGCAGGTCGACATCGTCGGTGAGGCCACCGAACCGGATCTCGCGCTCAAGGTGATCATCGAGCAGGAGCCGGACATCACCTTGCTCGACGTTCGCCTCCGCGGCTCCAGCGGGTTGGATCTCTGCGCGGAGATCCGCAAGCGGCAACCGAGCTGCAAGGTCGTGTTCCTCACCGTCTACGACGACGAGCAGTACCTCTACCAGGCGCTACGCCTGGGCGCGGCCGGGTTCCTGCTCAAGCGGGTCCGCGGCGCCGAGCTGGTGGATCATCTGCAGCGGATTTCTCAGGGCGAGATCCTGATCGATCCCAGCCTGGCCGCCAAGGTCGCGATGTCGGTGGCCCACCTGCGTGGTGGCGAGTTCTGGCCAGGCGCGCGGCTGGGGCTGACCCAGCGGGAGAGCGAAGTGCTTGCCCTCATGGTCGCCGGGCTGTCCAACCGGGCCATCGCGGGACGGTTGACCGTCAGCGAGGAGACCGTCAAGACGCACGCCCGCGGCATCTACCGCAAGCTCGACGTCCCGGACCGCTCCGGCGCCGTCGCCGCAGCGCTGCGGGAGGGAATCTTCCAGTGATCCACTCGCGGTCGGGTCTGGCCGGCGCCGACTCCGATGCCGAGCTGCTGCACGGGGTGATCGAGATCCTGTCGGCTGGGCTCGACCTCGATGGGATCGCTCAGGGGGTAGCTGATCTGATCACCGAGACCACGTCCACCGACGTATGTTTCGTGCACTTGCTGGACCCGGCCGGCGACCGGTTACACCTGCGCGGTGCCACTCCGCCGTTCGATCGGCTGGCCCGGCGCATCGAGATCCCGATCGGCGAGGGGATCTCCGGCTGGGTCGCCGCGCACTGCCAGCCCGTCGTGATAACGGACAACAAGCGCGACGACCCGCGCTACCGCTACATCCCCGAACTGCGAGGTGAGGAATTCACCTCGATGGCCTCCGTCCCCATGATCACTCGGCCGGGCGATCTCGTTGGGGTGCTCAACGTGCACACCCGGGACCGCCGCGAGTTCACCGAGGCCGACGTCGAGCTGCTGGAGTCAGTGGCCGGTTTGATGGCCGGGGCCATCGAGAATGCGAGGCTGCACAGCCGGCTGGCCGAACGCGAGGAGGCGATGGAACGCTTCGCCGAGCAGATCGTGCTGTTGCAGGAAACCGAGCGGCGCCGGCTCGCCGGTGAGATCCACGACGGGATCAGCCAGCGCATCGTCAGCCTGTCATTCCACCTGTCGGCGGCGGCGGATGCCCTCGGGTCGGATCCGGCCAGCGCCGCCCAGCAGATCGCCCGCGCCCAGGAACTCGCCGCCGGGGCGCTGGAGGAAACCCGCCAGGCGATCGCGGGCCTGCGCCCGCCCGTGCTGGACGATCTCGGGCTGGCGGCGAGCCTGGAAAGTCTCGCCCGCTCGACGCCGCTGCCCAACGTCCAGGTGGACACCGTCAGCACGGTGCTGCCTGAGCATGTCGAGACCGCGGTGTACCGGATCGCCCAAGAAGCGCTCCAGAACGTGATGAAGCACGCCAGCGCCGCCCATGTGCAGCTGCGGCTTTCGGTAGCCGCCGGCACGGTGCTGCTGGAGATCTCCGACGACGGGGTCGGCTTCGACCCGGCCACCACCCCCGAGCGAGCTGGACCGGTGGGGTACGGCCTGCCGGGCATGCAGCAGCGTGCCGAGCTACTGGGCGGCCAGCTTACCGCCGACAGCACGCCGGGCCGTGGCACCGTGGTACGCCTGCGGATCCCTCTTCCCGCCGAGCACTAGCTCCCTCGCCGGCCAGGAACGATTAATCCTGCGGCGACGGGAATGGGCTAGCGGTAATCCGATCATCTATGAGTACCGGGGGAGCTGACATGAACCTTTCGCACGGCGCGATGCTGCGCCGGCCGCTCGCAGTGGTTGCCCTTGCTGCCGGGCTCACGGTGGCAGGTTGCGGCGGCAACGCCGGCAATGCGCCTGGCGCACCGCCGGCCGCGTCATCTGCTCCGGCGACCAGTTCGGGGGCGTCCGCCCAGTCGCAGCAAGCGGCGCGCGCCTGGGCCGCGTCGATGTGCCGCAGGCGCTCGGCCCCACCTTCAGCCAGCTGGGCGCGCCGCCGCAGCCCAACACTGCTGACCCCGCCGCAACGCGCCAGGCCTACATCGACTATCTGGCCCACGCCTCCAATGCCGATCAGTTACGCACCGAGCTCAGCCAGCTACGCACCAACCTCAACGACGCGGTGACGCAGCTCAAGGCGGCCAACCCCAACGACGCGGCGGCGGTCGGGCAGGCCTTCGGCGCGGTGGGTAATGCCGTCGGATTGGTCAGCACCCTTACCAGCGACCCACAGCTGCGCGCCGCCATCGACCAGACTCCGGAGTGTCACACTGCCTCCGGTTGACCGGGGCTCAGTACCTGTAGTGGGGGGACTTGTAGGGTCCCTCGACATCGACGTCGATGTATTCGGCTTGCTCCTTGGTGAGCTTGGTGAGCTGACCGCCGAGTGCCTCGACGTGGATCCGCGCGACTTTCTCATCGAGCACCTTGGGCAGGACGTAGACCTCCCGGTCGTATTCCTGATGTTTGGTGAACAGCTCGACCTGGGCGATCACCTGGTTGGAGAACGAGTTCGACATCACGAAGCTGGGATGCCCGGTGGCGTTGCCCAAGTTCAGCAGCCGTCCCTCGGACAGCACGATGATCGAGTGCCCGTCCGGGAAGATCCACTCGTCGACCTGCGGCTTGATGTTCAACCGGCGGGCGCCCGAGCGGCGCTCCAGCCCAGCCATGTCGATCTCGTTGTCGAAGTGCCCGATGTTGCCCAGGATCGCCTGGTGTTTCATCCGCGCCATGTGATCGACGGTGACGATGTCCTTGTTCCCGGTGGCGGTGATGATCACGTCCGCGCGTTCGACCAGGTTGTCGAGGGTGTCCACGGAGAACCCGTTCATCATGGCTTGCAGTGCGCAGATGGGGTCGATCTCGGTCACCACCACCCGGGCACCCTGGGCACTCAGAGCCTCCGCGCACCCCTTGCCGACGTCGCCATACCCGCACACCACGGCCAGCTTCCCGGCCAGCAGCACATCGACCGCCCGGTTGATCCCGTCCACCAGCGAGTGCCGGCACCCGTACTTGTTGTCGAACTTGGACTTGGTCACCGAGTCGTTGACGTTCATCGCCGGGAACAGCAACTCACCGGCGGCGGCCAGCTGGTACAACCGCAGCACCCCGGTGGTGGTCTCCTCGGTCACCCCGCGGATGCCCTCTCCGATCGCGGTCCACTTGCCCGGCGCAGCGGCCAGCGAGGCCCGCAACACGTCCAGGAAGGCCTTCCACTCAGCGGAGTCGTTGTCATCCACCGCGGGCACGACGCCGGCCTTCTCAAAGGCCACCCCCTTGTGCACCATCAAAGTGGCGTCGCCACCATCGTCCAGGACCATGTTGGGTCCTGCCCCGCCAGGCCAGGTCATCGCCTGTTCGATGCACCACCAGTACTCGGCCAGCGTCTCGCCCTTCCAGGCGAAGATCGGCACGCCCTGGAGCTCCTCCGCGGTGCCGTGCGGACCCACCACCACCGCCGCCGCGGCATGATCTTGCGTGGAGAAGATGTTGCAGGACGCCCACCGAACCTCGGCGCCGAGACTGATCAGCGTCTCGATCAACACGGCAGTCTGCACGGTCATGTGCAGCGACCCGGAGATCCGTGCGCCGCGCAGCGGGAACACGTCCGCATACTCCCGGCGCAACGCCATCAAACCCGGCATCTCGTGCTGTGCCAACCGGATCTCGTTGCGACCGAAATCGGCCAGTCCCAGGTCGGCTACCGCGAAGTCAATACCGTTGCGGCTCTGCAGTTTGTTCTCAGCGGCAGGCGCCACAGTCATCGAAATGCACTCCTTGCTGAAGTTTGGCGCTCATGCGCGCAGGTGCTCGGCCACCTCGGCCGCGCTGTCGGCTCCGTAGGTTTCGCTGAATCGATGCAGAAACGTCGCTGGTTCGTACCTGTGCTCCTGGGTTCCGACCGACTCGATCACCAGCGTGGCCAGCATGCAACCGAGTTGGGCGGCCCGCTCGTCACCGACTCCCCACTGCACCCCGGCCAGGAAACCGGCGCGGAAGGCGTCGCCGACGCCGGTGGGGTCCGCCTTGGTCAACTCCTGCGGCGGTGTCACTGCGACGGCCGGCTCTCCCGGCCGTTGCACGGTCACACCCTTGGCACCGCGGGTCATCACCGAGACACCCACGCGATCCAGCACATCCTCGTCGCCCCAGCCGGTCTTGCGTTGCAGCAGGCCGCGCTCGTAGGTGTTGGTGAACAGGTAGGCCGCGCCCTCGACGAGCTCCTTGATCTGATCACCTTCCAGGCTGGCCAGCTGCTGGGACGGGTCCGCGGCGAACGGGTAACCGAGGTCGCGGCACTCCTGGGTGTGCCGCAACATCCCGGCCGGGTCGTTGGGCCCGATCAGCACGAGATCGGTGCCGCCGAAGCGCTCCACGATCGGCTTCAGTTCGATATCGCGGGCCTCGCTCATCGCGCCCGGGTAGAACGAGGCGATCTGGTTGGAGTCGGAATCGGTGGTGCACAGAAACCGGGCGGTGTGCTTGGTCTGCGACACGTGCACCGCGCTGACGTCCACCCCGTGCGCCGACAGCCACTGCCCGTACTCGGTGAAGTCGGCACCGACCGCGCCTACCAGCACCGGCGCCAACCCTAGGCAGCCCAGGTTGAACGCGATATTGGCGCCCGCCCCGCCACGGCGAATGGCCAGATCTTCCACCAGGAACGATACCGAGATGTGCTCGAGAGCCTCCGGCACGATCTGCTCGACGAACCGGCCGGAATACACCATCAAGTGATCGGTGGCGATCGACCCGGTGACGATGATGGTCACGCGCTCCCCCTCTCAAGCATCCTCTTCAGGCATCCTTTCCAGATCCCCCGTTAAACCACTGCCGGCTCGGCACGGGTAGGCAGGCCAGCGGCCTCGCGAAGTTCCGCTGCCTTGTCAGTGCGTTCCCAGGTGAAGTCGGGATCGTTGCGCCCGAAGTGGCCGTAGGCGGCGGTCTTAGCGTAGATCGGCCGGTGCAGGCTCAGGTAGCTCCGGAACGCCGCCGGGCGCAGGTCGAAGTGCTCGCCCACCAGCTTCTCGATAGTCCTGCGTGGCACGTGCTCCGTACCGAAGGTCTCCACCAGCAACGACAGCGGCCGCGCTACCCCGATCGCGTAGGCCACCTGCACCTCGGCCCGATCCGCCAGACCGGCGGCCACGATGTTCTTGGCCACATAGCGGGTCGCGTACGCCGCCGAGCGGTCCACCTTGGACGGGTCCTTGCCGGAGAACGCGCCGCCACCGTGCCGCGCAAACCCACCGTAGGTGTCAACGATGATCTTCCGGCCGGTCAGCCCAGCATCGCCCATCGGCCCACCGATGACGAACCGGCCGGTCGGGTTGAGCAGGAAGGCGTGCGCCAACTGCGCCTCGTCGTAGAAGTCGCGAGGCAACACAGCCCGCACCACGTGCTCCCACACATCTGCGCGGATCTGCTCCGAAGTGACGTCCTCAGCGTGCTGGGTGGAGATCAGCACCTTCTCCACCGCGATCGGCAGGCCATCCCGGTACCGGACGGTGACCTGCGTCTTGCCGTCGGGGCGGAGGTAGGGCAGCGTGCCGTCCTTGCGGACCGTCGCCAGCCGCTTGGACAGCCGGTGCGCCAGCGCGATCGGCATCGGCATCAGCTCGGGGGTCTCGTTGGTGGCGTAGCCGAACATCATCCCCTGGTCGCCGGCACCCGCGCTGTCCAGCTCATCCTCGGAGAGGTGCCCGCGCCGTTCCTGAGCCATGTCGACACCCTGGGCGATGTCCGGCGACTGCTTGCCCAGCGCGGTCATCACCGCGCAGCTGTGCCCGTCGAAGCAGAAGCCGCCGTTGTCATAACCGATGCCGCAGATTGTGTCGCGCACGAGCTGCGTGTAGTCGATCACGCCGGGTGTGGTGATCTCACCGGCCAGCACGACCAGCCCGGTGGTGACCAGCGTCTCGCACGCGACCCGCGAGTTCGGGTCCATCGCCAGCGCCGCGTCCAGCACCGCGTCGGAAATCTGGTCGGCCATCTTGTCCGGATGGCCCTCGGTCACCGACTCCGACGTGAAGAGAAACTCGACGGGCTCCAGCTGGGTCATGCGATCACGCTCCTAGCACAGTGGTCGGTTCCGGCCGGGTCGGCCCAGATGCAGCCGGCAGGGTTCGGCGGACCGCAATAGTTCCTTCTACCATCGCTACCAGCTTGGCTCTGGCCACATCAGCGGGCAGGCGACGCAGGCCACGATCCGGATTGTCGTGCCAGCCCCCCGTGACGCTGAACATGATCGGGCGGTCGGGGTGCGCCCGGGTGCAGCGGCGGGGGCGGCTCAGTAGATAAAGGCTCATCCGCCACCGGAGAGTCGTAGTAATCGAAGGAGAACGACTTGACGGTGACCGGGACGCGCACGCCGGGATCCGGGCCGACAGGTAGTCGATGTCGTTGTCGCGGCGCAACTCCCCGTCGGAAACGATGTCGATGCCTACAGTCTCCTGGTCCTTGAGCGCTGCCTTCACCGCCATAGCGTGGATTGCACTGAGATGGCTGCGGTTGATCCGGTTGCGATGGTAGTCGGTCTAGAGCCTTTCCAGCCACCCGGGAACAAGGCATGCCGCGACCGATATGCGCCAGCAGCGGCCCGTCGAGCTAGCAAGGAGTTCCCAGCACGAAGAGACTAGCGATAATTTCGCGCATCACGCCGCGATTTGCGCGCTTCGCTTTCTTTACCCAGGACGGTTTATCACCACTTCGTTGTTGTCATCGAGTTCGCCCAGGGGGCTAGCCAAAATGCGTTAGAGGCGGCTACGCCGCCAGCTCCTGGTGGAGGAGGCACCGATCCCGGCGAGTTGGAGCGCAAGGCACAGCAACCCAGCCGCGACGAAGGTGGCCTCGGTGACTGGGCCGAGTGCACCACTAGTCAGAGAGAGCACCAAGGCTATGGCGAACAGGATGGCGGCGACGATGGCAAGCATGGTGATCTCCTATGCACGATTACGCCCCTTTTGCCGATGTTCGCACCAGATCCCACCGGGCGCATGTCGAACCGGCAATTCCCGCCTTACGCGGTGTTCATCCGAATACCGATCGACGTCCGCGGGGTACCGCCGGTGGGACCGCCGACCAGATGCAGCGGCCGTCCGTCCGGGTCACCGGCCAACCCGGGCCCGCGCAGCAGCACCAGGCTGCCGGCGTTGGCTTGCCAGCTCCGGATGGGGTCGCCATTGCGGTTACGGCACAGCGTGAATGGTGCGGACCCGGCAACCGTGACCACCGCGACGACCGCAGCGTACCGGCGCTGGTCGCGGTGCGGCGTGATGCCCAACGACCCTGGCCGGTACTGCTGGCAGCTGATCTCGTTCGGCACCCAGCCCGGAACTCCCTGCTGCTGGATCGGGATGATCAGCTCGTCGCATAGCTCGGCCAGCAACGGGTAGCGCAGAGGCAGCTGCTTGACCGGGACTCGGAAGGCCTCAAGCTGCTGCCGGACCTGCCCGATCACCGGGGCCACCGGTACAAACGGTCCACCGCTCAGCTCGGCTGCCAGCGCGTCGCAGCCCGGCGGGTCGATCGCACCAGCGGCGAACCCGGCACCCTGCTCGATGACCTGTTGCAGTAGCGCAGTCCAGTTCAGATCTCGGTTCAGCACTAGTGCTTGTCTGGTGCCCAGTAGGCGAGCAGCTCCGCGAAAGTCTCGAAGGCGGGCACCGAGAGGCCGTAGGGGGCTTCCAGGTGCACGCTCAGCGGGTATCCGAGGTCTGCGACACCGTCGATGACTCGCTTGTAGAGATCCAGCATGAGCTTGCGCTTCTGATCGGGCCCGCAGCCGGCGAGTTTCCGGACCAGGGCCTGCTCGTCAGCAACCGCAGCATTACCCGGATCCTGGATCAGCCAATTGATCAGTCCCACCCTGTTCTCGACCTTGGGTACGAACCCGAACGACAGCAGGATCTCCGGGCGGTGGTCGGTGCGCGCGGCGAAGTCGGTCAGGAAGCCGACGATCGCGTCGGAGTACAGCAGCTGCGTCATGGCGAACGTGGCGCCGCGGTTGCACTTGAAACCAAACCGGCTCTGCTCGCTGTCCCGGGTGGGAATCAGGACCACGCCCCGGTTCTCCACCACCTGGTCGAACAGCGCCAGCGCGTCGGTGGGCGCAACGCCCGAGCCGTCGCCGTCCTTCATCGTGCGCGGGACACCGACGAAGCTGATGCCCTCGATACCGGCAGTCCGCAGATTAGCCAGCCGTTCGCGCAACACGGCTTCGGCCATGAACGCGGTGACCTGCGTGCACAGCCCGCTCACGCCAGGCAACTCCGGTTTGATGGCCGACCAGAACTCCAGCACGTCGAGCTTCGGCTTCATCTCGACCGGCCGGTCGTCCTCCTCCGCGATCATCCCGGGGATCATCACGTGCCTGATCCGGCCCGCGATGCCGCAATGCTGGGACAGTTCGAGCACCTTGTGTGCCTCTTCAACGGCCCGCTCCGTGCCGTGCTCCGCGTTCGTCGGGACGAGCTCGAGAGCGATCGTGTTGAGCGCCACGAAGGTTGCTCCTGTCGTCTCGGCGACGGCAAACGACGCTACCCCAACGGGTCGAGATGGCGCGATGGTACAGATCTGTCTGCCTTGCGTCGAGGTTTCTCGCCGCCGTGCCAAGGCCGGATCAGGCCCGCATCAGGCCACGTCGAACAACAGCTCAGGGCGCCTTCCCCGGCCGACACCGGTGTCGTGCCACCAGCGGTGCAGGCACTGACCGCACTGCACCCAGACGAAGCTGACATCGGCGTCGAGCAGGTACAGGGCGGTGTTGTCCTCGCAGTAGCGGCAGGGCAGCCACACTCGCCGCCCAGGGTCCGCTTGGGCGTCCAGGGTCATCTCATCCCTCCGGTATGTCAGGTAGCACACCGGCGCCGACGAGCACGTCGTAGGTGGCTTGCTGGTGCGGATCGAGATCGGCGTAAAGCCGGCGACGAGCTTGCGTCTCCCCGGTGAGGATCGCGGTCGGATCCCACTTCGGGTCCAAGGCCTCGAGGACGGCGGCCAAGCGGGCGCCTTCGTGCGCCGTGAGGTCGATAGTGAACGGGACGAGACCGGCCACGGCTCACCTCCCCGCTGTCATTGACCGCACCGGTCGACCGCTTGCCAGGTAGGCGGGACCCTCGGGGCTAGCCGGACGGTGCTCGGTCAGGGGGTGCGTGCTGTTGAAGACATAGATGCCTGCCGCGTGGCTCAGACATCGGGTGGCGTCGGCAGCAAGGGCCTCAGCGCGCTGCAGATGGGGGGTGACAGTGCCCCACGCAGCCCAGCGATCGCGCACGGCTGCGGTGAGCTCTCCGAGGTGGCAGGCGATCCGCGCCAGATCGCGGACCAGCGTCAGGGTCTCGTCGCTGGTGGTCGTGATTGGTGAAGCAGCCGCGATCGCCAGCGCTGCTGCTGCCGTGTCGACCGGAGCATTGATCGTCGGTTCCATAACAACGTCGCCACCCAAGCTCAGCTCGAAGTCATGCACTGGGACAGAGGTGGCGTTTTGGCGGTGTGATACACCGCCGCCTGCCTGGCGATGTGTGCTGTGACACGTCTCGCCCCGCACGCGGGCGGTCGGGCCACTACTCCCATTCGATGGTGCCGGGCGGTTTGCTTGTGACGTCGAGCACCACCCGGTTGACCTGGGGAACTTCGTTGGTGATCCGCCCGGAAATCCGGGCCAGCACGTCGTAGGGCACCCTCGACCAGTCCGCGGTCATCGCGTCCTCGCTGGATACCGGGCGCAGCACTACCGGATGACCGTAGGTTCGCCCGTCGCCTTGCACCCCGACGCTGCGGACGTCAGCCAGCAGCACGACCGGGCACTGCCAGATATCGCGGTCCATCCCGGCCGCGGTGAGTTCCTCCCGCGCGATCGCGTCGGCGGCACGCAAGGTCTCCAAACGCGCCGCGGTGACCTCGCCGATGATCCGGATCGCCAGGCCCGGTCCCGGGAACGGCTGGCGGTGCACGATCGTCTCCGGTAGTCCCAGCTCCAGACCCACCCGACGCACCTCATCCTTGAACAGCGCGCGCAGCGGCTCGACCAGCTCGAAGCTCAGATCCTCGGGCAGCCCACCGACGTTGTGGTGGCTCTTGATGTTCGCAGCACCCGATCCCCCACCGGATTCGACCACATCCGGATACAGCGTGCCCTGCACCAGGAACCGGATCTGCTGACCGTGCCGGCCCGCTTCGGCTTGCGCGTCCCGGGCCGCACTTTCGAAGACCCGGATGAACTCCCGGCCGATGATCTTGCGCTTCTGCTCGGGATCGGTGACCCCCACCAGCGCGGACAGGAAACGCTCCCGGGCATCGACGGTGATCAGCCGGACGCCTGTCGCGGCCACATAATCGCGTTCCACTTGCGCTCGCTCACCGGCGCGCAGCAAGCCGTGATCGACGAATACACACGTCAACGCATCCCCTACGGCCCGGTGCACCAGTGCAGCGGCGACCGCGGAGTCCACCCCACCGGACAGCCCGCAGATCAGCTGGCCGCCTTGAGTCTGAGCCCGGATTGCGGTGACCGTTTCCTCGATCACATTCGCGGTAGTCCAATTGGGCCGGATGCCGGCGACCTCATGCAGGAAGCGGCGCAGCACCTCCTGGCCATGCGGCGAATGCACCACCTCGGGGTGGTACTGCACACCCGCCAGCCGCCGATCAACGTCCTCGAAGGCCGCCACCGGTGAACCTGCCGACTGCGCGGTGACCGTGAACCCTTCCGGAGCCGCGGTGACGGCATCGCCGTGGCTCATCCACACCGGGCCGCGGGCGGGTAACTCGCGGTGTAGTACGCCCCCGCCGTCGAGCAGCTGGAGATCGGTGCGCCCGTACTCCCGGGTGCCGGTCCGTTGCACAGCGCCGCCCAGCGCGTCGGCCATCGCTTGGAAGCCGTAGCAGATGCCCAGCACCGGCACCTTGGTATCGAACAGCGCCGGGTCGACTCGGGGTGCTCCCTGCTCATACACGCTGGCCGGGCCGCCGGAGAGCACGATCGCCGCGGGCTTGCGGTCCAGGATCTCGCACACCGGCGTGGTGTGCGGCACCACCTCGGAGTAGACCTGGGCTTCCCGGATCCGGCGAGCGATCAGCTGCGCGTACTGGGCCCCGAAATCCAGCACGAGCACGTGCGCGCGCGGCGAGTACATAGTCACAGCGTAAGCAGCGCTTGCCACTGCCTGGTCGACGACCGGCGCGGGATCGCCGATCTACGATGATCAATTACCGCGAGCTAGCCGCAGAGCCCCAGACGCATGCGGTGGCACGGCCGGTGTCCGCGGCGGTGTGGGGTCTAAGCGCTCGTAACCTCGGTCTGCGGCGGGCCGCTGGTCCGCGTCGCCTTCGTTAGGCCACAGAGCGAAGGCCCGTTCCGCGAGCGCAGTGATGGTCAGTGCCGGATTGACGCCCAGGTTCGCGCTGACCGCTGAGCCGTCCACCACCGATAGGCCCGGGTAGCCGTGCACCCGGTGGTAGGCGTCGATGACACCGTCGTCTGCAGTCGCGCCCATCGGGCAGCCGCCGAGGAAATGCGCAGTGATCGGGATCTCGAACAACTCACCCCAGGTGCTGCCGGCGGTACCGCCGATGTGCTGGGCGGTGCGGTGGCTGGCCCGGAAACCAGCGGGGATGAAGGTTGGATTGGGCGCACCGTGGCCGTAGCGCGAGGTGAGCCGGCCACGACGGCGGTAGGTGGTCAGTGAGTTGTCCAAGGTCTGCATCACTAGCAAGATCACTGTGCGCTCACTCCAGTGCCGTACGGACAGCAACCGCGCCGTTCGGATCGGATGCCGCCGGACGAACTGGAGAAGCTGCCGCCAGCGCGGGGTGCCCGACGCGCCGTCGGTGGACACCGTCTGCAGCAGGCCCATCGCGTTGCTGCCCCGCCCGTAACGGACCGGCTCGATGTGGGTGTGCTCGTCAGGGTAGAAGGAGGAGGTGATGGCCACCCCGCGGGAGAAGTCCCGCAACGGGTCCACGGTGGTCCGGCTGGCGCCGACGATCGCTTCGGAATTCGTCCGGGTCAGCTCACCCAACCGGGATGAGAGCCGGGGCAGCACGCCGGTATCCCGCATCCGGTGCAGCAGCTGCTGGGTGCCCCAGGTGCCCGCGGCGAGCACCACCTGAGCCGCCCTGATCGTCCGGCGCGAGCGCCTTCCGGTGCGCACGGCGTGGACCAGCCAGGTTTCATCCGGCTGCGGGCACACCGCGGTGACCGTCGTCAGGGGATGTACCACCGCGCCGGCCCGTTCCGCGAGGTACAAATAGTTTTTCACCAGGGTGTTCTTGGCACCGACCCGGCAGCCGGTCATGCATGCCCCACACTCGATGCAGCCGGTCCGCCGGGGTCCTGCGCCACCGAAGTACGGATCGTCGACCTGCTCGCCCGGACGGCCGAAGAACACCCCGACGCGGGTGGGTTGGTAGGTCTGCAAGGCACCCATATCCCGCGCGACCCGCTGCATCACCTCATCCGCGGCGGTGTGTCCCGGATAGGTCGTGACCCCGAGCATCCGCTCTGCCTGGTCGTAATAGGGCGCAAGCTCGGCGCGCCAGTCGGCGAGGTGCGCCCACTGCGGGTCGTCGAAGAATGCCTTCGGCGGCCGGTAGAGGGTGTTGGCGTAGTTCAGCGAACCGCCGCCTACGCCGGCGCCCGCCAGCACCACGAGGTTGCGCAGCAGGTGGATGCGCTGGATGCCATAACAGCCCAGCGCCGGCGCCCAGAGGAACTTGCGCAGCTGCCAGGACGTGGCAGGCAGTTCGTGATCAGCGAAGCGTCGCCCGGCTTCCAGCACCCCGACCCGGTAGCCCTTCTCGGTCAACCGCAGCGCTGCCACACTGCCCCCGAACCCTGAGCCCACCACGACCACGTCGTACTCCACGCACGCCCTCCCGTCCCGGCCCCCGACTGCAGTCTGCATCCAGATTGCGGATCAGGGTGGGGTCAGGGCGG
>DASQVU010000251.1:0-5448 GCA_035640615.1 Pseudonocardiaceae bacterium | reverse complement strand
ATGGGTAACTCTAATGCAATTTACTTGCAACTGCCGAAGTTTGCCGCCATGTTGGCACGGGATGCAAGAGCGCCAGCCGCGGCGTCGTGTGAAGTCGGGAGAGGTGGACTGCAAGACTCCACGCTTCAACTGCCCCGGCTGGAGGTGGCTGATGTTCCCCGCGCATGGCGTGGGCACCCGCAGTGATCTGCCGATACCGGTGCCCCTGGCAGCGATCGGCGCCGGATTGGTGCTGGTGATCTCTTTCGGGGTGCTCGCCGTGCTGTGGCGGGGTCCCTGCCTGAGCCGCGACGCCGGAATGCCGTTACCGCAGGTCCTGACCAAGCTGGCCGACGCCAGCGGAACGCGGATCCTGCTGCAGAGCCTCACGCTGGCGTTAGCGCTGATGGTCTGCGTCATCGGGTTTTTCGGCCCCGCTGACCTGATGCGCAACCTCGCCCCATGGGCGTTCTTCGTTACCTTCTGGGTGGGGCTGGTACCGGCCTCACTGCTGTTCGGTCCGGTCTGGCGGGTGCTGAACCCGTTGCGGCTAGCGCATGCCGCGCTCGCCGCCATGTTGCGCATCGATCCCGGGCATGGACTGCAACGGGTGCCCGAGCACGTGGGATACTGGCCCGCGGCCGCATCGCTGGTCGGCTACGGCTGGTTCGAGTTGGTGTACCCACGGCATGCCGAGCCCGTCCCGACTGCCACGTTCATCGCCTGCTACGCGGTCGCACACACCGCCGCAGCAGTGGTCTTCGGAAGGCGCTGGTTCGACCGCGGCGACGGCTTCGAGGTCTACTCCACCCTGCTCGGGACGCTCGCCCCACTCGCGCGCCGCCCCCGTGATCGCGCCCTGGTCCTGCGCAACCCCCTGCACGGGATGCACGCCATCGCCGGCGGTCCCGGCCTCGTCGGCGTAGTGGTGGCACTCGTTGGCACTACCGCTTACGACGGGCTGTCCCGCACCAGCTGGTGGTGGCGCACGCTGCCGCCGGGGCGCCTGATCAACAACGCCGGATTGGGCTGCTCGATGCTGCTCATCGCCCTGGTGTTCCTGCTCGGCACCCGGAGCCTGACCACCCCCCGCGTGGTCACCACCGGTCCCGGGACCTCGAGCGTGGGGCCTCGACCTGGCGCCTTTGCACACACGCTGGTCCCGATCGCCGCAGGCTATGCAATTGCGCACTACTTCTCGCTGCTGGTTTTCGACGGCCAGCAGACGCTGATCCTGGCCAGCGACCCCTTCGCCAGTGGTCTCGATCTGCTCGGCACCGCCAAAGGCAGCATCGACTACAGCGTGATCAGCACATCCACCATCGCGGTCGTTCAGGTGAGCGCAATCGTGCTGGGACACCTGGTCGCCGCCGTCGGGGCGCATGACCAAGCCGTCCGGCTGCTCCCCGCCAAGACCGCGATCCGCACCCAGTACCCGCTGGTCGCGGCGATGGTCGCGCTGACCGTGGGAGCGATCGGGCTAGTCTTCGCGCCATAGCCGGAATTGCGTCGAAGCTGACCTAACGTGGCCACCAGCGGGTCGAGCGCTGGTCAGCAAACCGTCGCGTGTGGTAGAACGTTTTCCATGACCGGTGGCGTTTTCCTTGTGCGCCGGCGTTATGTGGACCATGGTTTGGTCTGGACTTGTTCTTGTCTGAGTTCCCACTGACCCCACCTGAATATCGCGTCGTCGGCCGGATATCGGCCAGGGCTCGGGCAGCTTTCACCGGGTTTGCCGTGCCCGTAATTTTTACTGATCTGACCAATCGTGATCCATGAATATGAGGAGAGTACATAGATGACCGCGACGAACACCCCTGTCGATAATGGAGTCAACGTCGAGGCGTTGCTCGGCGTCCGCACCGCCTTGGCCGACACCCCGGAGATCGCGGAGTTCCAATGGCGGGCGACGTGTTCCTGGGTTCGGGGCACGCACAGCCGCTCCAGCGTCGACACCTTCTACGGTTTCGGTGGGGAGCAGCAGCACAAGACGACGTTCACCTACGACGCTGACCATCCCTTGGCGTTCGCGGCCGAGGACAACGGCGTCACACCCGTGGAATACGTACTCGTCGCCTTGGCCAGCTGCTTGACCGCTGGTGTCGCGGCAGTCGCCCAGCAGCGCGAGATCCAGCTGCGCTCGGTCGAGGCCACCGTCGAGGCGGAGATGGACCTGCACGGCATCCTCGGCGCCGACCCCGACGTCCGCAACGGTTTCAGCGGGGTCAAGGTGACATACGCGATCGACGCTGACACCACCCCGGAGGGGATTAGGGCGCTGGTCGCGCAGTCACAGAAGCGTTCGGCGGTCTACGACATCATTACCAACCCGACCAATGTCACGGTCAAAGTAGTCTGATCGGCTGCCGGGAGGGCACCTGTGCCGAAGGTCACCACCGTCGTCATCGGAGCCGGCCACTGCGGGCTGGCCATCAGCCGGTGCCTGGCTCAGCGTTCTATCGACCATGTGGTCCTGGAACGCGGTGAGGTAGCGAACACCTGGCGCACGCAGTGGTGGGACTCGCTTCGGCTGCTGACACCCAACTGGCTGACCCGGTTGCCGGACTACTGCTACCAGGGCGACGACCCCGACGGCTACCTGACCGCACGAGAGGTGGGGCAACTGGTCGAGGACTACGCCACGGTGACGGTTGCGCCAGTGCGGACCCACACCACGGTGACCTCGGTGCAGCCCGACGACGGTGGGTACCTGGTGCACACCGACCAGGGCCCATGGAAAGCCCGGGCGATCGTGCTGGCCGCAGGGGCCTGCGCCGTCGCCCGGGTACCGGCGGTGCACGAGGCAGTGCCGCCGGGAATCTCCATGTTCACTCCGATGGATTACCGGAACCCGGATCAGCTTCCCGAAGGCGGAGTGCTCGTGGTGGGCGCCTCGGCGAGCGGCATCCAGATCGCCGATGAGGTGCAGCGCTCCGGCAGGGCCGTCACGCTGGCCGTCGGGGAACACGTTCGGCTGCCCCGCTACTACCGCGGCTCGGACATCCTGTGGTGGATGGACGCGGCGGGAATCCTCGACGAGCACTACACCGAGATGCCCGACATCGTCCGGGCCCGCAACCTGCCGTCGATGCAGCTTGTCGGTTCCGACGAACGAGTGACGATGGACCTCAACGCGCTGAGCGGGAAGGGCGTAAGGCTGGTTGGCCGCCTTGCCGGGGTGCGCGACGGGCAGGCACAGTTCTCCGGTTCACTGCCCAACCTGTGCGCGCTGGCCGACCTGAAGCTAGGGCGGCTGCTCGATAATCTCGACGCCTGGGCGGTCGACGCCGGGTTCGAAGGGGGCGGTCCACCGCAACGCTTCCCCGCGACGGAGGTGCCCTCCGTCCCGCCGCTTACTCTCGACCTGCGCAGCGGCGAGATCCGCACCATCATCTGGACCACCGGCTTCCGCCCGGACCTGTCCTGGCTCGACGTTCCGGTGCTGAACCGGAAGGGCCAGATCATCCACGACGGCGGCATCGCCGCCTGGCCGGGCCTCTACGTCATGGGCCTGCCGTTCCTGCGGCGCCGCAAGTCAAGCCTGATCGACGGCGCCGCGGCTGATGCGCTCGACCTGACCACCCACCTGGCGGGCTACCTCGGCTCCCGGCAGGGAGCCGAGACGCAAGGAACCACACCGGTGAACACCGAGCTGGTCAGCAGCTGACCGCTTCGTTTGAGACAGCCTGGAGGGCCGGTGGATCGTCAGTGGGGTTTCCGCACCCGCGCCGTGCACGCCGGCGCGGTCCCCGACGCGGCCACCGGGGCCCGGGCGGTGCCGATCTACCAGAGCACAAGTTTTGTGTTCGAGGACACCGACGACGCGGCCAGCCTGTTTGCGCTGCAGAAGTACGGCACCATCTACAGCCGGATCTCCAATCCGACGGTGGCGGCGTTGGAGGAGCGGCTGGCCAGCCTGGACGGCGGGCTCGGTGCGGTGTGTACCGCCAGCGGGCAAGCCGCCGAGTTCCTCACCTTCGCCTGCCTGGCCGGGGCCGGTGATCAGATCGTCGCCGGCGCGGGGCTCTACGGCGGCACGATCACCCAGCTAGATGTGACGCTGCGCCGATTCGGTGTCAACACCGTCTTCGTGCCCGGAGCGGACCCGTCGGCGGTTGCCGCGGCGATCACCGACAACACCAAGCTGGTGTTCGCCGAGCTGATCGCCAACCCGTCCGGAGAGATCGCCGATGTCGCCGCGCTCGCCGAGGTCGCGCATGCGGCGGGGGTGCCATTGGTCATCGACGCGACCCTGGCCACCCCGTACCTGTGCCGGCCGATCGAGTACGGCGCCGACATCGTGATCCACTCGGTGACCAAGTTCCTCGGCGGTCACGGCACCACACTGGGCGGGGTGGTGGTGGAGGCCGGCCGGTTCGACTGGGGCAACGGCCGGTTCCCGACGATGACCGCGCCGATCCCGTCCTATGCCGGGCTGACCTGGTGGGGAAACTTCCAGGAATTCGGCTTCCTGACCAAGCTGCGCGCCGAGCAGCTGCGGGATATCGGCCCCAGCATGTCCCCCATGGCGGCGTTCCTGCTGTTGCAGGGTGTCGAAACGCTACCAGTGCGGATGGCGGCCCACGTCGCGAACGCTCGAACGGTCGCTGAATGGCTCGCGGCCGACCCCCGGGTGTCCTACGTCCGGTGGGCGGGGCTACCCGATCACCCGCATCACGACCTGGCGCACCGCTACCTGCCGCTTGGTCCGGGCGCGGTGTTCTCATTCGGCGTGCGGGGTGGCCGCAGTGCCGGCCGGGCGTTCATCGAGTCCGTGCAGTTGTGCAGCCACCTGGCCAACGTCGGTGACACGCGGACGCTGGTGATCCACCCCGCTTCGACAACGCACCAGCAGCTCAATGAGACCCAGCTACGGGAGTGCGGGGTGCCACCCGATCTGGTGCGGATCAGTGTCGGGTTGGAGGATCCCGAGGACATTCTCTGGGACCTTGATCTGGCGCTCACCAACGCAACCAAGAACGGGAGTCCCGGATGAGCGGGTCGAACGGCTGGGCAGGGCCCTCGGCCCAGCGCCGGCTGGAGATCCTGCGCCGCACCCGGACGGTGGCGATGCTCGGTGCGTCCGCCAACCCCGCCCGAGCCAGCAACTTCGTCGCTACCTACCTGCTGGCCAGCACGAACTACGACGTCTACTTTGTCAATCCCAATGCAAAGCAGATCCTCGGTAGGCCGGCCTACGGCTCGCTGGCCGAGCTGCCGGTCGTGCCCGATCTGGTGGATGTGTTCCGTAAGCCAGCCGATCTGCCGCAGGTGCTGACCGAGGTACTGGCCAGTGGCGCGGCAACGCTGTGGCTGCAGTTCGGGCTCTACGACGTCGCGGTCGCCCGGCAGGCCGAGGAAGCCGGGCTGACGGTGGTCATGGACCGGTGCCTGAAGATCGAGCACGCCCGGTTTCACGGCGGTCTGCACCTCGCCGGGTTCAACACCGGAGTCATCACCTCCCGCCGG
>DASQVU010000250.1:0-10230 GCA_035640615.1 Pseudonocardiaceae bacterium | reverse complement strand
AAGCAGCGCCTGCACCCGATCAAGCAGCTCAGCCAACAGATCCTCAACGCTCAGATGCGCCAGCGCGGCATCGGTCACCAACTCGATCCGACGCAACCGCTCGTCAGCGCCTGGCACACCAGCTTGCCCGTCCAGCGTAGACATGATCCGCACAGCATAAGGCACACACACCGTGAGCAGCATTTGCTTCGGACTTTCCGACATCGTCGCCGAAGACCCCTTCGCCCCTGAACAGCGCGCCAGCACCGTCGGTTACATCGTCGACGCGCTGACCATTGCCTGATACCACGACGGACTGGCCGGTGCGGCCTTCACCGACATCGCCAACACTGTCAGTCACCAAGTGGCCGACGGAATAAACGCCGCGATCATCCGCGCCACCAAGCCCGGCATCACCTGCCACCGAGCAAGTGAGGCCCTTGACCCGCCCCTATCCGAGACCTCTGTGCCTTGATGCGGTGGTGAATGACAAACGGAGTGGCAGTCGGGGACGGCTTGCTATTGCTGGGTGCTTATTCAGCAGGGCTGTCCACAGCGGCGAGTTACCATAATGATCAACGGTATCGACCTCAGCGCTTCCTGTTCGTGGATGTCACCACCGAAGCTGACTAACCAGGACTGGCAGCCGTTGGGATCCGAAATCGTATCCTGAACCATCAACGCGCGCCGCCGCATTTAAAAGGATGTCTCGCGGTAGTGATCAGCCCGATGACAGGCTGGCGCAGGCCTGCCTGCTCACAGAGGCTATGAATCGATCTTGCACGGCGGTACTCGGGCCACGCAATCCAATCAGGGCACCCGCTAGGCAGCTAGCGGATGCTTGATTACACATCAAATGAGCGGCAGCCGCGTTCTCTCAACCGTTATCGGCGTCGTGATGCGATGGCGCCAGCGCCACCCCTTCAGTCAACATCACGACGAGCACAGCGGGATGCGACCCCAATAGTGCATACGCAAACGTCTTAGGTACCGCAGTAGGTGACATAGGGACCGCAGTTCACGGGTGCCGGCTCGGCGTAGCGATCCGGGCCTGGACGCTGGATGAACGGGCGGGCAACGACCTCGACGAGCCGGCAAAACGGGGCCATATCGCCGTCGGTGGCGGCGGTTAGCGCCTCCTCCACGAGATGGTTGCGCGGGATGTAGACCGGGTTGACCCGGTCCATGGCCGCCGTTACGGCGTTTCGGTCCCGTGGTAAAAGGGCTTGCCACCGCGCAACCCACGCATCAAATGCCTCCGGCTCGGTAAACAGGGACCGCGCGGAGCATCCCTGCAGGTGCGACGACAGCGCGCGGAAAAACCGCGTGTAGTCCACGCGCTGCGCGTGCAGCAGCGCCAGCAGGTCCTGGATCAGCGGTCGGTCCGGCGCGTCGAGACCAAGCTTCGCGGCCATGCCGGTTGTCCAGTAGCCCTCGTAGCGC
Source organism: Pseudonocardiaceae bacterium (assembly GCA_035640615.1). Taxonomy (GTDB): domain Bacteria; phylum Actinomycetota; class Actinomycetes; order Mycobacteriales; family Pseudonocardiaceae. The sequence continues at coordinate 8,808 of DASQVU010000250.1, read as the reverse complement.
TCGACGAAGGAGCTCAGGGCACCGGTGGCGGCCTCGATCGCGGCGTCCGTGTTTCCGTCGACCAGTGGCAGCAGCGTCTCACCCAGCCGGGCCAGATTCCACTGGGCGATCCGGGGCTGGTTGCCGTAGGCGTAGCGGCCACCATAATCGATCGAGCTGAAGACCGTCGCGGGGTCGAAGTTGTCCATAAACGCGCAGGGGCCGTAGTCGATGGTCTCCCCGGAGATCGTCATGTTGTCGGTGTTCATGACGCCGTGCACGAACCCGACGAGCATCCAGCGGGCGACCAGTGATGCCTGCGCATCGATGACGCACCGATAAAACTCCAGGTACGGGTTCTCCGCCTGAGCCGCGTCGGGATAGTGGCGCGCGATCGCGTAGTCGGCCAGCTTTCGGACGAGCGCCGGGCCGCCGGACGCGGCAGCGTACTGGAACGTGCCGACGCGCAGATGGCTTGCCGCGACCCGCGCGAGCACCGCGCCGGGCAGCATCCTCTCCCGCATGACCTGCTCGCCGGTGGCCACCACCGCAAGCGCCCGGCTGGTGGGGATACCGAGCGCGTGCATCGCCTCCCCGATCACGTACTCGCGCAGCATCGGCCCGACGGTCGCTTTCCCGTCCCCACCCCGGGCGAACGGGGTGCGACCGGAGCCCTTCAGGTGCAGGTCGTGACGGCGCCCTCCACGGTCGAGCAGCTCGCCGAGCAGCAGCGCCCGGCCGTCTCCCAGCCGAGGTACGTAAGTGCCGAACTGATGGCCGGCATAAGCCTGCGCGACTGGGCGCACCCCGTCCGGGACCGCGTTGCCGACGAGCAACGCGACGCCGGCCGGCTCCCGTAACGCTTCGGCGTCGGCACCCAGCTCAGTGCCCAGTCCCTCGTTGAGCATCAGCAGGGCGGGCGCCGGCACCGATGCCGCCGTCCACGGCTCGGACAAGCAGGGCAGTTCGCGGGCGTAGGAGTGGTCGAACTCCAACAGTGACCGGGCGGCGACGCTCATAACCCGAGACTACGCCCGTACCGGCACGGCGTAGATCACCGTGCGATCCGGACATCCCCTATTGGATAAGTTGTATAGGTTGGTGCGAGACGGTTGCAGAGTTGCCAAGGTGCTCGTACTGCGGTGCCCAACAAAGACACGGTTCAGGCTCCAGGGAGGCACGGGTGGCAGCTACACGCCGTCTATGCCGTTTCATCCAGTAGGGCGGCGACCCGACCCTGTCACGGGGGCGAGAGGGTCGGGTCGCAAGAAGAACTAAGAGCCGTACGGCGAGACGGCCGCAAATGCGGAAAGCTCCAGTTCTCCATTCTCGATACCACATCGCAACAGCGCGGGAGTTTGTTGCCTGACCCCCCTTTCATCGGGGCGCGCTGTCATGATGTTACTATAACAATTAGCGACAATAATGTTACGCTGTGTACTGCAAACTTGCTTATCCAGTCGAGCATCGAATGCGGAACTCAGGAAGTCCGGGCGCAGATGGCGCTGGGACCGGCATCCGAAGGGTCGGCGGAGTCGAGCTGGCGTGCAGACCAAGGTCAAGGCCGCGGCCCAGCCCGCTACTGGGAAGAGCCCCGTTGCGCTCTCACCAAGCCGGGTACCGCCGTGAACTCGACCTCACCGACGTTGTGCGGCGGCGGGAGGACGCTGGCGTCGGCTTCACGGCACCGGCCTGCGGGCTTTCGCGAGGTGCAGTGCGTGCCGGGTGGGGCGGGAATCCGCAGGATGAACGTCGACCCGGCGCCGAGTGCACTGCGGAGTTGCACGTCACCGCCGTGGTTTAGCGCGACACGTTTGACGATCGCCAGCCCTAGCCCGGTGCCGCCGGTAGACCGGCTCAGCGCCTGATCAACGCGAAAGAAACGTTCAAACACGCGTTCCTGGTGTTCTGGCGCGATGCCCCGTCCTTGATCAGCTACAGCGATCTCCACGAACCCATTTGCCAGCTGTGCGCTGACCGACACCGGGCTACCGGGAGGCGAGTAGGACACCGCATTGTCGATCAGGTTTGACAGGGCCGTCACCAGCGACGTGGCATCACCGGCAACCAACAACCCCTCGGGCGCATCCACGGTGATCTGCATGTTGGCCGATTCCACACTCAGTTGGCAGCGCCCCAGCGCGTTGCGCAGTACCGTGTCGACGTCGACGATGGCCAGATCGGGGACGCGCTCAGCGTTGTGGAGCCGGGACAGCGCGATCAGTTCGGTGACCAGGCCGCTCAATCGGTTCGCCTCATGCAGGATCTTGCTGCCGAATCGGCGCACCTGGTGCGGGTCTTCTGCGGCGTCCAACACCGCCTCGGCCAGTAACGCCACCGCCCCGACCGGAGTCTTCAACTCATGGCTGACATCAGCCAGAAAATCCTGCCGGATCTCCTCGACGGGATCTGCAAGCGCCGCCGCACGTTCGGATTGGTCAGCACGTGAGAGGTGGATCGTCCGGCTGCTGGCCGTGGAGTCGAGTGGCACGGCGGTGGCCGAGCAATCCGGGGACGATGCCACTCGCGTGGTGCCCCGACCGAGCACGGCTCTCGCCGTGAGCCCGATGGCGATCAGCCCGTCGACTGCGGTGAACACGGCTAAGAAAGTCATAGCCCGGATGGTAGACACTCGACCGGGCGTAACCCCGCGTTTCCTCCACCGATCGGTCACGAAACGCCGTACTATCCGATCATTTCGTCTCTTGTTCACCAGTCATATACTCTCTTGGCCCCAATCAGCATTCGGAGCGCTCGTTGACGGCCGATGGGGCAGTTCCGGCCGTCCCCCGTTGGTCGCCCGTTTGTACCGGCGTTCGTCTGCGGGCGGGAGGCGGTATCCCGGCATGAGATCCGTGCCTGCGGCGTGCATCCCGGTGCAGCGAGCTCATTTGCGTGCCGCTCCGGTCATGGGGGCGACCCGATCCACTGGGCTGGCCACCCGTCCGTGAGGTGGTCGCAGTCCAGCTGCCGCCGCGACGGCCGGATTTCACCGCTCTGGGATGCCCCGCCGCGCGGCCCGCACGCGCCCTCGGCGTGCCTGCGCAAATACGGGCTAATTTTCGGAGAAGCTCCGCATCTGCGGTTTACTATGGGTGCGTGCTCCAGCAAGCCTGATCTTCGAACCGGCGCTCGCAGGCTGTGCTGCTTGGTCTGATGATCAGGTTTGCCAGCGCTGACCCATCCATCGCGCGTCATCGCGGCGGCGATCCGACGGAGGAAACAGTCGCGTGTTCCATGCAGGGTTGCTCCCCGAGCGCACTACCGACCCTGGTCGTGCGTTTCACTTGTGGTCCAGCGACGGGGCGGTCATCCTGGCCACCGACCGTACCGACGCCACCGGCATGCTCACCGGCGCCCAGGAGGTCTTCGGGCCACGTTTGTTTGTCTGCCAGTCACCTGCGACCGTGGCCGGCGGCACTATCCCGGGTTCTCCCACCGGCTGCGGCCCGCTAGCCCAGGACGGCACGGGTAACGCAGGTGTTGAATCCCAGCTGCATATCGACGGTTACGCGCAATTCGGGGACTACTACCCAGATCTGGTCTTTGTCCTCTGCGAGCGCCCGGCCACCTCGGGTGGCGAGTCCTTCCTGGTCGATGGCCAGCGCCTGCTTGGCGCCATTGCGAGTGATCCCGGTCGGCGGGCGCTGAACAGATTCTTGTGGGATGTGAAGGTGGAACACGGCCGGCCTGACGAGGTTGGGGCAGCCGGTGCCGGCAAGCACGCTCGCGGCTGCCGACCGGTGGCCTCGCGAACGTGTGGGGGGCGCCTGACGGTGCGCTGCCATCCACACCAACGCCTGCCCAAGGACGTCCGAGCCCGGCCTGACCACTGTGAACATCTCGCCGCTTGGGCCCGGATCACCGAGCAGGCGGCCCGGGTCGCCCCGCGCTTCACACTCCGCCCCGGGGAATTGCTGTGCCTGGACAACTATCGGATCTTCCACGGCCGCGAGCATCAGACCGGATCCGGCCTGATCCTGCACATGCTGTGGGCGTGGACCGACATGGCCTTCGGTTTGCCGTATACCGATGACTTGCGCCTCGGTCTAAGGCAGGCATCATCGCGGGGCCATACCGCTAGGCACAGCCCGCCAAGGTCAGCGTAGTGAGCAAGATCCGCATTTGCTGAGTCAAACTGGTAAATTATCCGTGTTTACTGATTAAAATGCCGTTGACTTACCGCATTTGCGGATGTCATCATGGACTGGGTTTGGTGATCACCGCGGCCCGAGTGCTGCCGCAGTGATCAACGCTCGCCTGGTCGGCTGCGGCATGCGCGGTATGGCGCAGCTTGCGGAGTTCGAGAGGGCCGAGGAGGGACGGGGTATGACCCTTGTCGTTCTGACCGTAGCCGTTGTTGGGTTGCTCATTGCCGCTCTGGCTATTTATCTTTTTATGGTCGGCGTCGCGCTCAATCACACCGCGGGCAATCTAAGTGACTGCGTGCAGAACGTGCGGATCATTGCCGACCAGGCGCGGGTGATTGGTCCTGGGGTCAAACGTCTGAATAAAACGGGTGCAGACCTGTTAGCCGCAATGCCTTTGCTTGTTGATGGTGCAGAGGGTGTTGCCGCGAAGCTCGCGCCTTCCCCGGCCGCCCCGGCTACTTCTGCTCCAGGGGGCCCCACGAGTTCTTCCGCTGCTGTACAGACGGGGGGTGCTGCAGCCACCCGGGACGCCCTTCAGGTGGGTGGAGGCTTACTGGAGGCTCCCGTGGGAGTCGGGTATTTGGACGTGTGATGGACGAACAAACCGGCGGACTTGCGCTGTCCACACGCGGTTAAGCAGAAACCTCTCCGAACATAAGTGCGGCGTTTGATGGTAACCACGGCGCGGAAGGGAAAAGATCGTGATTGCTTCGGTTCACCTCACCTCCGTGACCGGCGAGCATCTGCTCACCGTGCAGGCGAACGATTTTGATCCGTATGTCACTCTTACGCTCCGGACTCACAGCGTTGACCTCACTCGTGATCAAGCTGGCCGGGTTGCTGATGCGCTTCGCGCCTGCGCATGGACAGCCGTCGACACCGCGTTTACAGACGTCGAGGACGTCAGGTAGGTAGTGGCTGCAGGCGCAACCGCGCACCACGTCCTGCACGCCACGAATCCCCAGCCCATCGAGTCCTCAGCGCGGTCCACGGTGTGGTGACTTCGCTGCCCGTCGTGGAGCTGGTGGTCATCTCTGCTGCGCGTGTTGGTCTGCGAGCTGGCCTGTGCGGGGTGTAACCCGCTTCTGGGGTGAGCAGTGCGCTACGAGTCCCCATCTGCGGTGCGCGGCCATTCCCGCGGGTGCGGTATCGCGCGTTTCTACCGGCCTGCTCGGTCGTTGATCTATACGTGAGCGCTGACGAGCCGACGACCGCGCCCAAGCCGCAGCCCGGGAAGGCGCCATCTCGAAGGCGGCGGCACCGAACCGTGTGGCATTACGGGGTACGCGGGATGGTCTCCGGTGGCGCGCTGGTCGCCGCCGGCGTGGTGGTGGGGGTGTTGGGCATGGTGGCCGCCCCGCTGCCCGACCGGGGACTGGCCGCGTCATCCCCGGTGGCGATGGCTGTACCCGCAGCGCTGCCCGATGTTCCCGAACCCGCTGCGGCGCCGGCGGCTTCATCGGCGCCAGCACCCGCCGGCGAGAGTGGGCGGACCGTGACGGTCCCGGTCCAGATCCCCGCGCAGGCGACCCCGCGGGGTGCGCCGCAGCTGGCCTACGCCGCCTGGGCTACCCGGCTTTCCCGGGTCACCGGCATCCCCGTGCGGGCGTTGGAGGCTTACGCCAATGCTCATGCAGTGCTGGCCGCCAGCCGTCCCAGTTGCCATCTCACCTGGGTGACCCTGGCCGGTATCGCCGCAGTCGAATCCCAGCACGGCACGATCGGGGGCCGCGCGCTGCTGCCCGATGGCCGGCCCTCGTCTCCGATCATCGGGATACCGCTCAATGGCGCCAACGGCACCCGCGCGATTGCCGCCACCGACGGGGGACTGTTGACCGGCGACAGGGTCTGGGAACACGCCGTGGGACCGTTCCAGTTCATCCCCTCAGCCTGGGCGATCTGGCGCGCCGACGCACACGGCGACGGGATGACCGACCCGCAGAACATCGACAACGCCGCGCTGGCGGCCGCCAAGTACCTCTGCGCCGACAACCACAACCTGGCCTCCGGCGAGGACTGGCTGCGGGCGATCCTGTCCTACAACAACTCCCTGGACTACGCCAAAGCTGTCTACGGCTTCGCGCAGGCCTACGCCCGCCGCGCGCAAGGCTTCGCCTGATCAGCCGGGTTGGCGGGTTCGGTGCAGCCCACCCGTTGCGAGAGTTCGCTAGTCCGTGCGGCGACAACGTTAATCGTATCGTCACGGTACTTAACCTGAGTGAAACAAATGGTATTCACTCTTTCTGGTTACTTGCTAGCGGATTGTACGCAACACCGCCTGCATGGGGCCACGAGCGGCTAGCGGTGCCCCCTTGTGGGTGCAAGGGAGTTCCCGATGAACCCGTACCCTCCGTGGCTCAACGCGGGAGATAACGCCTGGCAACTGGTCGCCGCGACTCTCGTCGGTCTGATGAGCATCCCCGGTATCGCGATCTTGTATGCCGGGATCGTCCAGCGCAAGTGGGCCGTCAACACGATGCTCATGGCGTTCAGCGGCTTTTCCCTGGTTCTGGTGGTCTGGGTGCTGTGGGTGTTCAAGATGGGTTTCGGCGCTCCCCTGAAACTCGGTCCCGGGATCTTCAGCAACTTTGTCGGCCATCCGGGCCCGATCCTGGGGCGCGCCACTCAGGACCAAGCGCAGATACCCTTGCTGAACGGGGGAATGCCGGAGTTCCGGTTCCCGATGTCGACGCTGGCCTATTTCCAATTCGTCTTCGCGGGCATCACTCCCTTGCTGTTCTTGGGCAGTGTCGTCGGCCGCATCAACTTCAAGGTCTGGTTGATCTTCGTTCCGGTGTGGTCCACGCTGGTCTACTCGGTCAACGCGTTCCTGCTCTGGGGCGGCGGGTGGTGGGCGCAGCGCGGCTCCCTGGACTACAGCGGTGGCTACGTGATTCACCTCGCCGCAGGCACCTCCGGGTTCGTGGCCGCCGCGGTGATCGGGCCGCGGCTGGCCCGCGACCGCGCCCGCGCGATCCCAAACAACCTGCCGATGGCCGCCGCGGGTGCTGGCATCCTGTGGTTGGGCTGGAACGGCTTCAATGGTGGTGACCCCTACTTCGCCGGCGCCGATGCCTCGACCGCAGTGATCAATACCAACCTGGCCACCGCGACCGCGCTGCTGGCATGGGTCCTGCTGGATATGTGGTTCGGCATCGATCGCAAGCCCACGTTCCTCGGCGCGGTCAACGGCATGATCACCGGTCTGGTGGCCATCACCCCCGCCGCCGGCTACATCAACGGCTTGGGCGCGTTACTTACCGGAATTATCGCCTCGACACTGGTCTGGCTGTCGTGGAACAAGCTCAGCAAGCTCCGGCCCTTCAGCAAGGTCGACGACGCGCTGGGCGTGGTGCACACCCACGGAGTCGCCGGCCTAACCGGTGGGCTGCTGGTGGGACTGTTCGCCGACCCCAGCATCATCGTGTACCTCGGCAGCGGGTCGACCGCCAACGTCTCCTACGCCGGGTTGTTCTACGGCAACCCGAAGCAGCTGCTCTGGCAGGCCGGCGCGGCGCTGACCATCATCGTCTGGGATGCGTTGCTCACCTTCTTGATCTTGAAGTTCTTGAGCTTGTTCATGACGCTGCGGTTGCCTGACGACGTCCTCGAAACCGGTGACCTCGCCGTCCACGACGAGGAGGCCTACCCCGTGGACACCCTGGTTCGCGCCGATGCGACCCGGCACCCGAGTGCACCGCCACGGATTGCCGCTACCGCCGCACCGCACACCCAGCCAACCTCGCCTAACCCCCCGAGCAGCTAGCTCTGCTATGACGTCAGCGTCGCTTATGCGCCTAACAAGCCGAGGAGATTCCCATGGTTGAGCGCTCAGTGACGTTGCATGATCTGATCCGGCGGCGCGGGCAGACCTACCGGTTGATGGGTCGCTACGAGGAGGCACTGGCCGACTTCCACCGCGCCATCGAGTTGCGGCCCGATGCGGACTGGGCCGTCGCCGAACGAGGCGAGACGTACCGGCTGATGGAGCGCTACGAGGAGGCGCTGAGCGACTTCGACGAGGCCATCGAACTGAACCCGCAGTATCACTGGGCGATTGCCAGCCGAGGTGAGACCTACCGGCTGATGGGCCGCTACGAGGAAGCGCTGAGCGAGTTCGACAGAGCCATCGAACTCAACCCGGGATCAGACTGGGCACTTGCCCACCGGGGTCAGGTCCACCGGTTGCTGGGCCGCTATGACCAGGCTCTCGCCGACTTCCACCGGGCCATCGAACTGCGCCCCGAAGCGGGCTGGATCGCTGCCGAACGAGGTGAGACGTACCGGCTCATGGATCAGCTGGAGCAAGCGCTGGCTGATTTCAACCAGGCCGTTGAACTGGCCCCGGAGTCTGACTGGGCACTTGCCCACCGGGGTCAGGTCCACCGGTTGCTGGGCCACCACGACCAGGCCTTGGCCGACTTCAACCGGGCTATCGAACTGCGCTCGGACGCGGGCTGGATCATCGCTGAACGAGCCGACACCTATCGGCTGATGGGCCGCTATGACGAGGCGCTGACCGACTTCACCCACGTCCTTGAGCTGGATCCACAAGATCAGTGGGCGATCGCCAGCCGCGGTGAGACCTACCGGCTGATGGGCCGATTCGACGAGGCGCTGGCCGACTTCAACCTGGCCATCGAGCTGTGGCCGGAAGCCGCCTGGATCGTTGCCGAAC
>DASQVU010000249.1:0-5289 GCA_035640615.1 Pseudonocardiaceae bacterium | reverse complement strand
CATCCGTAAGACCCGCCGCGACGCCATCAAAAGGTGCACAAGTATCCATAAGACCCTGATCGCCAGCTGTTGTGCCGGTACGATCGGTGGTGTGGCAACTCGCAAGGTCACTTTGTCGATCGATCACACAGCGTGGGCTCTCGCCGAGGCCGCGGCTGCCCGAGCCGGCATGTCTCCTTCGGCCTGGCTGTCCGCCGCCGCCCGGCGTGAGGCAATCCGGCTTGGTGCAGGCACGGAGTGGGGCGACTCGGAGGCAGAGGCCTTGACGCAGGACGCCGACCTGGCCAAGGCCGAGGAGGATCTGCGTGCGGCGCGGTGAGCTGCGCCGCTATGTTCGACCCAGCACACCTGAGCGGCCGCGAACGATCGCGATCCTGTCCAACGATGGCATCAACGACTCATCCCGACCGTGGCTGTTGGGCATCGAGCTGCGCGAGCGCGACCCCGGCGACATCCTCGCGATCCGACTAGCGGGTCATGGATGGGCGTACGCAGGGGACCTGTCCAAGCTCTACCGCGCCTGGATCGGTGACTGGGTCGACGAGCTGGACACCACAACGCTGTCACGCCTCGACGGCGCGCTCCGGGCCGCACTCGATTTGTGAGCGGCTCAGGTCTGCGCCACTCATCAATCGATGCGCCTAGCCCCGAGTTGCTCGGTGAGTAGCTCCAAGGCCACCTGCTCAGGATCCAGGGACGGCTTGTCGCTCACGACAGCAGCATCGCCCAGTCCCGCTGCGTCATCGGGCACGGCCGGGGGGTCGGGCTCGTCGAAGCTCGGGGGTTCTGGCGGGGGCGGGACAGCATCGTGCGGCGGCGTCTCGAGGCGCCTGCCGGCCGAACGCTCCGGTGGACGATGTTGAGGTTGGGCACCGGGTGGGCCGGGATTGCTCCCGCCGTGCTCGCAGCGCACCTGCCAGTCGACGCCCAGCACGGTGCGCAGCGCCCGCTTGATCATCTCGATGTTGCGCTCCTCGCCCAGCCGTCGGGCCAGCGGGGCGGTGGGCAGGCTCAGCACAAGAGTGTCGCCCTCTACTGCACTGGCTGTTGAGTTGCTGAACAACACCTGGGTCGCCCGGCTCTGCTCGCGGACCGCGTCGAGCAGCGCCTGCCAGACCCGCCGCACCGCCGCGGCGTCGAGCTGGCCCGCCGCGGGCTGGCGCTGGGCTTCGGCAGGACGGGCAGGCTGGGCTTCGGGACGCTGGAACTCGGGGCGCTCGATGTCGGGCGGCGGCGCCGGTTCCGGAGCCGGCTGGGCTGGTGTAGCTGGTGGAGTCGGCGCGGCGATGGTGAGTCGCCGCTCGAGTCGCTCGAGCCGGTGCAGCACTGCGCTGTCCCCATCAGCGGCGGCGGGCAGCAGCATTCGCGCGCACAACAGCTCCAGCAGCAGGCGCGGGGCGGTGGCGCCGCGCATGTCGATCAGCCCGTTGTGGGTGATCTCGGCGAATCTGGTCAAGCTGCCCACGCCCAGCGCCTCGGCCTGCGCGGTCATCGTCCTGAGCTGATCCTCGGGAGCGTCCACCAGGCCCTGGCCAGCCTGCTCTGGGGCGATCCGCAGCAACACCAGGTCACGGAAGCGCTGCAGCAGATCCGAGGCGAAGCGGCGGGGATCGTGCCCGGCCTCGACCAACCGGTCGATGGTGGCGAACACCGTGGCCCCGTCCTGGGCAGCCAGTGCTGAAACCATGTCGTCGATCAGCGCGACGTCGGTCACGCCGAGCAGCGCCACCGCGCGGGCGTAGGTGACGCCTTCGGGGCCGGCCCCGGCGAGCAGCTGATCCAGCACCGACAGCGAGTCGCGCGCCGAGCCACCACCGGCACGGATCACCAGCGGGTAGACCGCGGGTTCGATGGTGACGCCCTCACCGGCACAGACCTGCTCCAGCAGTCCGCGCATGGTGCTGGGCGGCAGCAGCCGGAATGGGTAATGGTGGGTGCGGGACCGGATCGTCGCCAGCACCTTCTCCGGCTCGGTGGTGGCGAAGATGAACACCAGGTGCTCGGGTGGCTCCTCTACGATCTTGAGCAGGGCGTTGAAACCCTGCGTGGTGACCATGTGGGCCTCGTCGATGATGAACACCCGGTATCGGGACTCGGCTGGCGCATAGAACGCGCGGTCCCGCAGGTCCCGGGCGTCGTCCACGCCGCCGTGGCTGGCCGCGTCCAGCTCGACGACGTCGATCGATCCGGGGCCCTCTGGCGCCAGCGCGACACACGACGGGCAGATGCCGCACGGATCTGGCGTCGGGCCTTGGGCGCAGTTCAGCGAGCGAGCCAGGATGCGCGCGCTGGACGTCTTCCCGCAGCCACGCGGGCCGGAGAACAGGTAGGCGTGGTTGATCCGGCCAGCGGCCAGCGCCGTGCGCAGCGGTTCGGTGACATGGTCCTGACCCACCACCTGGGCGAAGGACGCCGGGCGGTACTTGCGGTAGAGGGCCAGTGCCACGGCCGCGAGGCTACCGCGCCCGGCCGACAGTCCTCTCGGCACGAGGTGCACCTCCGGTAGGCCGTCGCCCAGCGCGGCGAGCTCAGCCCTGATTCGGCCTAGCAGTTGCCGTTGGTAGACGGCGTTGGCGACGGGTCATATCACGAGACCTGCCGGTCCCAGAAGCCTTTGACGTACAGAGCGCGACGATCGATGGCACGCTCGGTGAGCAGATGCGTCCGGATCCGTCGCACCGTGGGGGTGTGCCCGGCCAACCAGATGCGCCCCTGCCCTGCGGGCAGCTGCGCGGTGGCTAACGCGTCGTCGAGCAGCGTGGATGTCCCGGGCGCACGGCCGTCGCGGTGCAGCCACCGCAGCGACGGAGTGGCCGCTGCGGGCATCGGCTGTTCCTCGGCGGCGTCGGCGACTTCGAGGTAGAGCGCCACGCAGGCCCCGGCCGGCAGCATCGCCAGGTAGGCCTGGATGGCCGGCAGCGCCGTCTCGTCGCCCGCGAACAGGTGCCAGTCCGCCTGCGGATCCGGCCGGTAGCGACCGCTGGGACCGACGAATTCCAGCGCATCGCCCGGCTGCGCGCGTCGCGCCCAATTGGCCGCTGCCCCATCACCGTGCAACACGAAATCGATGTCCAGGCTCGGACCCGCGGTGTCGTAGGCACGCACTGTGTAATCGCGCGACACCGGATGACCGCTGGTGAGGTCTGGTACGTAGATCTTGAGCGTCTGCCCGGGAACCGCAGCCAGGCCGGACAGATTGTCACCACCCAGCCGGACCCGCATCATCCGGGGAGTGATCTGGTGTACGGACGCCACCGTTGCAACGGTGTTGGCGACCCGCCTGCGTAGTGCAGCCTGCGGCGGCATGGGATTCCTCGTCGGCACAGCAATCTAGCCCTGGATAAGGGCCGGCTCAGCTTCCGGTCGCGTCCTACTCAGTAGCGAGTTTGCCTTCCGCTTCCCGGATGCGAGCTTGCAACGTCTGGTACTCGTCGTTATTCGCCAGCTTCTGCTTGACCTTGATATCGAAGAGGTCTTCGGTCCGGATCGGCGACTTCCAGTTCTCGTCCACCTCAGCGGCCGCCTGCTTTTTGACCGCGGCCATCCGCTCGCGCAGCTGATCGAGCTCCTGCCGCGCGGCGTCGGCGCCGCCTTCCTGGCTCACGTTGACCGGTCCACCTTCCGCCCCAGGGGGTATAAGGGGACCCCGCGCACCCGCCAGAGCATGCTGACCCTTGCTGCCTTCCGACCCTGGGGGAGTTCGCAAGATGGACGCCGCGCGGGGTCCACCTTCCAGTCTAGGCACTCCCCGCACGACACCGCACGAGACCCCGGGTAACCCGGCGCGCAGCTCAGCTGGTCCCCGGAGAAGGCCGCCGCTACCAGCCGTTTTGGCGGGCAGCGACACTGCCGGTAGCCTCGCGGGCGGAGGATTCGCCTAGTGGCCTAGGGCGCACGATTGGAAATCGTGTTGGGGTTGATAGCCCCTCGCGGGTTCAAATCCCGCATCCTCCGCCACCTACCAGCACCAACACCGATCACCATGATCGAATGGTTGCTGGCACCTCGGCCGTCCGTCTCAGTTGCAGCGTTAGCTCGTCGAGGCCGCGACACACAACTGGGGCGAGGTCGGGAGCGACAACGGCGACAACCACACCGTTGACTTGAGACCACACCTACCTTGGTGGGGCTTCTAACGGTCCTAACCGCGGATGTCACAGAACATCACAGCCAGTACGTTGCCGACTAAGCCTCTAAGATAGATCAAGGCCGCCTGCGGCGGCGCGGACGTGGTCGTCCGGTGTCTGACGTGCGTGCCCGCCAGCCGATCCCGCTTGCTGCGCGCGGCCTTCGGCCGTGCTCGCGCGGGTCGGCCCGGCGGGCGCGTGGTCGATGAAAATCGTGGTGTCGCAGACGACACCGACCATGGACCACTCTCGAATCGATCGAATCGAGCGCGCCGAAGAGGCCGACCCCTCCAACGTCCATGGGATCGTCCACGTCACGCCCTCGATGTCCAGGCCGCTGCGCGCCGCACGCGGTGGCCTTCGGCCAGCCTGGACATCGCCGCCGCGACGAGATCAGCGGCCAGGACGAGGGGATGGCCGGGAAGTAGGTGCAATGCCAGGAGCGTGAGGGGATGGACCATTCCGCGGTAGGCAAACAGCGCAGTGCCTCGCGTCATCGTGCTAGAGGGGCCGATCTGGATGTGCTATTGCCCGGGGCTAAGACCTCGGCAAACCGCGAGAGTTACACTGAGCAGGCATCATTTGGGCTCTCTTCTCAGAGATTTGGTGCACCAGGCCTCGGTGGGTGCTAGTCCACCGAGGCCTGATTTGTGTATCCACGATCGTTTAGCGTGCGCAGAGTCTTTGCGTACAGGCGGGCGATACGTTGACGGCCTACTGATTCTCATCCGCCGCAGCAGACTCCGCGTCGGCCGCCCGCTCGGCATCGGAGAGCGCCTGGGCGGGCGGCGCGCCCGTGGCCTGCTGGGGTGGTGGTTCGGCCGTTTCCGTATCCTGTTTGAGGAGCGGTCGGGTCTTTTCTGTGGCCTGTCCTAGCAGACCTTTGATCTTGTCCACTAGACCCATTGTGTACGCCCCTTTCCTTTCCGATCGAGGAAACCCCCATCTTGCACTGTGATGGAGTGGCGGGAAGTGATCGGCAGAGTGGTCACCGATGTCGCTGGATCGGGGAAGGATGCCCAGCGTAAAGGATCGAGCCTTGTGCCAAACCTGGCCAACTCACAAGCCCACGGCGTCACTCGCGCTGAGCCGCCGACTTGGAGAAGAGGCGATCCACGGCTTGGACGAGGTGGCGACTCGGAGACGGCCTAAGGCTAAGCAT
>DASQVU010000248.1:0-2436 GCA_035640615.1 Pseudonocardiaceae bacterium | reverse complement strand
TGTACTGCCCCTGCGCCGCCTCTGCGAACGCTTGCTGGACTGTCCACTGATGTTATCGGCGCATTTTTTAACACCCACCAGGCAGCGCTGTCAAGCCGTGGGCCACTGCCATTCTCGCCACCCCGCGGACCGGTCACGTGTCTTACCCTCTCAACCACTGACGCCTCCGGCGGGCCCTGGCTCCGGGATGGTCCCAGGGCTGAGTCTGAAAGTGGAGGTCACCAGCTGCGCAGGTATCCCGTCGCGTCAGCATCGAAGGCGTAGCAAACCTGGGGCGGGGTCCATGTCGTTCAGCCGCCGGGTGCTGACCCCTGCCCCAGGCCCGCTTCGGGCCAAGCCTGCGGGCCGGCGCTCGCCAGACGCGGTAGATGGCTGACATTCCCTGATGTTCAATGTGGTGGTGGGAAGGTGATAGCACAGTGTGCGGGATCGTTGCGGCCTTCGGCGAGGTTGACGCCGACAAGTGCGAGCGGATGCTCAACCGGTTGCAGCATCGAGGACCGGATGATACCGGGGTACTAGCGCTGGACTCGGTCTGGCTGGGCCATCAACGACTCTCCATCGTCGACATCAGCCACGGCAAGCAGCCACTAGCCAACGGTGATAACACGGCATGGATCATCGCCAACGGTGAGATCTACAACCACGAGGACCTCAGCGCGAAGCTGCCTCCCGGGAGATTGCAGACCCGGTCGGACACCGAGGCGGCACTGCACCTTGTGATGCGGGACGGCCCGGCATCGATCGCCGAGCTCAGAGGCATGTTTGCGCTGACGATGGTGACGACTAGCGGGGACGGGCTGGTCGCCCGAGACCCAATGGGTGTCAAGCCGCTCTACTGGATTGATGGGACGCACGGCGCATTGTTCGCCAGCGAGCTGCGGGCCTTCGACCCCGAGGACCGTCCCAGGGTGTCCTCTTTCCCGCCCGGCTGTCTGTGGACTCCGGCCACCGGCATCGTGCGCTATGCCAACTCGGTTCCGGTCGAGGTTCGCCCCGCCCGCCGAGCACCACACCCCATCTGGGATAACAGCGCGCTAGACAAAGTCAGGGACTCTGTGGTGCTGTCCGTCCAACGGCGGATGATGGGCGACGTCGACGTAGGGGTGTTCCTATCGGGCGGGCTGGACTCGGCTATTGTCGCCGCTATCGCTGCGGAGCACGCCCGCCGTCGCGGCGGCGTCCTGCCCACCTTCGCGGTCGGCACGAAGGACAGCAGCGACCTGCGGGCCGCCCGGCGCGTCGCGGAATTCATCGGCAGCGACCACCACGAAATCATCGCTACCGCCGAGACCATCGGCGACGAGTTGGACCACGCGGTTGAAGTGATTGAGCATTACGACCCGGGTCTGGTCCGTAGCGCGGTGCCAAACCTGCTGCTGGCACGGGAGGCGGCCAAGAAGGTCAAGGTGGTGCTCACCGGTGAAGGCGCCGACGAGCTCTACGCCGGCTACAGCTACATGCACAGTCCTGAGTTCGCCGATCCCAACGCACTGCATGCCGAACTGGTGCGCAGCCTCGAACAGTTGCACCAGCTGAATCTACAGCGATGCGACCGGACGACCATGTACTTTGGGCTGGAGGCTCGCGTGCCGTTCCTTGATACCAACGTGGTGCGCACAGCGCTGACCCTGCCTCCGGAGTGGAAGCAGATCACCGATGGGCGCCCGGAGAAGGCGGTGTTGCGCGAGGCCTTCACCGACTGGCTGCCCGAGGAGTTGCTTTGGCGCGGCAAGGAACAGTTCGGCGACGGCTCGGGCGCCGGCGAGGTGCTCGCGGCGCTCGCCTCAAACAACGCTGCTGCGGCTCATACCCAAGGGGCCACCCGGCAGCCACCGGACAGCTGGGCACTGCGCAGCGACGAGGAGATCCTTTACTACCGAATCTGGCAGCATTATTTCTCGGGGGTGCGGCCCAACTCGACACTGGGTCGCTTTGCGACCCCATGAGCGATCTAAAGATCGCCACCCTCCTCCAGGAGGCGGTCGATCTCCCGGCGCAGCAGGCCCAGCCGACCTTCCCGCACCAGCGGGATCTCCCGTCGCCGGCGGCGCACCAGTGACAGGTCGATGTCGACGATGAGCAAGTGCTCCTTGTACTCGGCGGCCTCGGCGATCACCTTGCCCCACGGATCGACGACGTGTGAGCCGCCCCAAAAGCGCAGTGACCCCTCGGTACCGACGCAGTTAACGAAGACCACGTATAGCTGGAACATCCGCCCGTAGAACCGGGTAATGCCACGCCAGTAGGACCGCGAGTCGTACCTCTCGGGAAACACGCTCTGTGCGCTGCATGCGGGTATCAGCAGGATGATCGCTCCGTCCTGGGTAGCCACGTAGGCAAGCTGAGGCTGCCACGCGTCGTTACAGACCAGAGTGGCAGCGCGGTGCCGTCCACCCATGATCGGGAAGGCGCGGCACGACTGGCCAGGTAGGA